>CAMPGG010000080.1 GCA_946885335.1 uncultured Chitinophagaceae bacterium | reverse complement strand
GATGCAAGAAAAAAATATGGTATTACCGATGGATTGATCAGGATGAGTGTGGGAATGGAAAATGTGGAAGATATCATTGCGGACCTTGACCAGGCTTTAGGTTAAAAAGACATTTCAAAACTAACAGCTATGCATAAGTTATTATTAGTATTATTCCTGTTACCCTGTACATTAACATTTGCCCAGAAAAAAAGTAAAAAAATAGAAGATCCTTTTGCCCGGCTGGACACCGCTTTTCAGCGGGTTTTGAAGGAAAGGAAGGCGGTAGGTTTTGCCGTTGCTGTTGTAAAAAATAATGAAGTTATTTTTTCAAAAGGATATGGTTATCGTGATTTGGAAAATAAACTACCGGTTACCACCAATACATTATTTGCTATTGGTTCCTGTACCAAAGCTTTTACATCAGCATTATTAGGAATAGAAAATAACAATGGCAATATTGAATATGATAAACCTGCAAGACTTTACCTGCCTGACTTATTTTTTTATAATGACGAATTGAATAACCAGGTTACCATCAGGGATATGATGACACACAGAACAGGCCTTCCACGACATGATTATAGCTGGTATCTTTTCCGGTCTTCATCAAGGGATAGTTTACTAAGGAGAATAAAATACATGGAGCCTTCTGCACCATTAAGGCAGACATGGCAATATAATAATTTCATGTTTTTAGTACAGGGAATGATTGCAGAAAAATTAACCGGCAAATCATGGGAAGAAAATGTACAGGAAAAAATATTTACACCACTGGGTATGAAGCAATCCAACTTCAGTGTAAATGACCTGGCAAAAAGTAATGATGCCTCAAAAGGATATTATGTTTACAAGGATAGCATCATAAAAAAAATGGATTATTATAATATTGATGCTATGGGGCCCGCGGGAAGTATAAACAGCAATGTAAATGAAATGGCCAATTGGGTGATCACCTGGATCAATGGTGGAAAATTTAAAGGAAAGGAAATTTTACCTGCATCTTATATCAGCCAGGCAAGCAGTTCTCAAATGGTTATCAGGGGTGGCTTACCTGACAAAGACAATCCTGATATTCATTTTGGAAATTATGGATTTGGTTGGATGACGAGTTCTTATCGTGGTCATTACCGTGTTGAACACGGCGGTAATATTGATGGATTTTCAGCATCTACCAGTTATTATCCAAGTGACAGCATTGGCATTATCGTACTGACTAATCAAAACGGATCTTCTGTTACTTCAATTGTGAGAAATATGATTTCCGACAGGTTATTCAATTTAAAACCAATTGACTGGTTAGGAAATATAAACCGTGCGGAAGCAGAAGCCAAAGCAATAGCAAAAGAAACGCAGAAAGGTGTTGGCAGTAATCGAAAAAAAGGCACCAAGCCATCATTTGAACTAAATGCTTATGAAGGTTTGTATGAGCATCCCGGTTATGGAACCATGGAAATAGTGGCGAAAAATGATTCATTGTTTGCCTATTCACCCATTGACACAAGTTGGCTGCGTCATTACCATTATGATATTTTCGAACCTTTTACTGTAGATAAAAAAGAGGGCATTGATACATCAAACCCGGGACAGTTGTACATACAGTTTTATATGAATACCGCAGCTGAAGTTGTCAAATTAACTTTGCCATTACAACCCGGATTGAAAGAAGATCTTTCCTTTAACAAAAAACCAAAAGCCAAATCCATAACAAAAAAGGAGTTGGAAAAATATGTGGGAGAATATGAATTATCGCCGGGCGCCAAGGCCAAATTTTATATAAAGGGTGACAGCACACTGTATGCATTTGTTGAAGGTCAGCCCGAATATGAATTAACACCTACTGAAAAACATAAGTTCGTATTTAAATCGCTGCAGGGATTCAGTGTACTGTTTGAAGAAAATGACCAGGGAGAAATTATTGCAGTGAGCTTTATACAACCTAATGGAACATTTAAAGCAAAAAAATTAAAACAATAATGAGCATGAATATCAGAAGAGCTGTAAAAGAAGATTGCCCCCGTTTATTGGAATTGATACAGGAACTGGCTGTTTATGAAAAAGCGCCGGATGAAGTTACTGTTACACTGGAACATTTTGAAGCAAGTGGATTTGGAGAAAAACCTGTTTGGTGGGCATTTGTTGCTGAGGAAAATGGCATCGTAACCGGATTTGCGCTTTACTATATCCGTTATAGTACATGGAAGGGACAAAGAATGTATTTGGAAGATATTTTGGTGACCGAAAAAAGCAGGGGAAAAGGTTTGGGAAAACTATTGATGGATCGGTTAATTGAAGAGGCTAAAGAAAAAAGATTCAACGCCATTGTATGGCAGGTATTGGAATGGAACGAACCGGCAATTAATTTTTACAAAAAATACAATGCAGACTTTGACCCGGAATGGATCAATTGCAGTATAGACTTAAATAAGATTAGCTAAACCTGGTTGAATTAAATTATTTTTTGAACGTCACAGCGATAATTAAAAACCATAAACTCAAGACTTAAAATAAAAAAGAGAAACCAATATTGCTGGTTTCTCTTTTATTATAAAAAGTAAAATTTCAATGCTGAATAACCAGTTTCTGCGTTTGTGTAATTCCATTATCATTCAACCGGGCAATGTATAAGCCATTAGATACATTATCCAATTCAAAAGATTTAATATTTTGTCCCTCGTTAGCTGCAAATCTTTTTTTGGCTACTAATATTCCCGCATTGTTATATAAAGCGAATTCAGCTACATTATTTTTTGCTGAATAAAAACGAATATTAACGGTTCCAGCAGTTATGGTTGGATATACCTGGAATCCATTTAATTTAAAGTTTGAATTATTCGATTCCATCAAATAATTAGAAGGTGATGAAGATGTAATAGTTTGACATGCATTTGTTTGAACCATGCCTTCCCGTGGGCCCCCGGCAGATAATGTTGCCTGCATTCTTAAAGACTGACCTTCACTAAACATATACATACACCTGTCATAAGTATAATCCATATAATTCATCCACATTTCAACTATCGGCCCTTTACAATTACTGGTAGCTCCATTAGAAGGACAGCCATAATTAGCCGCATCATGTAACGGAGTATCATCAACTAAATCTGAACCGCATCGCCTGTCGCCCCATATATGCCGCAGGTTAAAATAATGTCCTACTTCATGGGTAGCAGTACGCCCTAATCCATAGTTACCACTTGTGTTGCCAAAAGCCGAATAAAGAACTACCACTCCATCTGTTTCAGGATTGCCCCCAGGGAATTGTGCGTAGCCTAAAATTCCACCGCCCATATTACAAACCCAAATGTTCAGGTATTTAGCTGGATCTACAGCATCACTGCCCCCGGAACTACTAAACTTCATTGCATCGTTTGTGCTAAATGAACTTACTGAAGTTTGTACGCGTTTGGTTTGAACAAGACAAAAACTTATTTCAGTTCCTTGCGAAACAACAGAGGTGTATTGGCTTGGAATGTAATTGTCAATATCGTCATTAGCTGCGGAAAAATCTTCGTTCAGAATGTCAATTTGCTCCGTAATCCTGGCATTGCTAATATTCTGCTGACTATTATTATAAAGTACATGGACCACTACAGGAATGGTAACCGGGTTAAATGTTGTGGGAGGTTCTTCGCCACCACCACCTCCTCCTCCATTACCACCACCTGGCGTTCCCGGAGGTTTGCCTTTATTTGATTTTATAGAACGTTTATAAGAAACAAATTCCTGTGTATGTTTTTCAATTGCCAGCATTCTCATCGCAAAACCTGGGTTCTGTGAAATTTGTCTTTCCATTACTTCATTAGCAGCACATTTTCTATCCTGTGCTTTTAGATTGGAATTGAAATAAATTACAAGAAAGACCAGGGAGAGTAGATATTTTCTCATGTGTCCTAGTATTGGTGAAGAATATCTAAATCTACAAAAATCCTGCAAGAGAAAAAAACGAAATAAAGCGGCTTATTTGCCCGGATTAATCAATATTCTCAACCTTTACATCCTTACTGATTTTCTGAATAAGACCTTGCAAAACCTTACCTGGACCGATCTCAACAAATGTATGGGCTCCATTCACTATCATGGCCTGGATAGTTTGTGTCCATCTAACGGCACCGGTTAGTTGCTCAATGAGGTTTTGCTTAATTTCTTCTTTATCCATTACAGGTTTGGCTACCACATTCTGGTAAACCGGGCAAGTAGGATTATGAAAACTGGTTTTTTCAATTGCCGCTTTTAATTCTTCCTGCGCCGGTTGCATTAAGGGAGAATGAAATGCACCACCCACAGGTAATATCAAAGCTCTTTTAGCTCCCGCCTCCTTCATTTTTCCGCAAGCTATTTCAACCCCTTTAATGGTACCAGAAATAACCAATTGCCCCGGACAATTATAATTTGCGGGAACAACGATTTCGCCCGTTTCATGCTGAACCTGCTGACAGATCTCTTCAACTTTTTCATCGGCAAGAGCTAAAACTGCAGCCATAGTTGAAGGTTGCAATGAAATGGCCTTTTGCATAGCTTTTGCACGGATCGATACCAATTGCAATGCATCTTCAAAACTTAATGTGCTATTTGCCACCAATGCAGAAAACTCTCCGAGCGAATGACCGGCTACCATATCAGGTCTGCCGCTTTCAATATTCCTGTATGCGATAACAGAATGTAAAAAAACTGCAGGTTGCGTAACATCCGTTTGCCTCAAATCATCTTCAGTGCCATTAAACATGATATCGGATATGCGAAAGCCTAATGCCTCGTTAGCAGATTCGAAAAGTTTTTTTGCAAATGCGTTATTGTCGTAATGTGTTTTACCCATTCCCGGAAATTGAGAACCCTGGCCGGGGAATACATAGGCTTGTTTCATAAATATAGTCTTGGTAAAAAAAGAACCCGGTAACTAACCGGGTTTACAAACATATTATTTTCAGCTCAATTTTGAACTAATAAGTTTTAGAAATTCGCTGCGTGTAGCATTCTTCATAAACTCACCATCAAACGCAGATGTTGTAGTTACAGAATTTTGTTTTTGCACGCCACGCATCATCATGCATAAATGCTTGGCTTCAATTACAACAGCAACACCAAGTGGATCAAGGCTGTCTTTAATTGCTCCCAGGATCTGTGTAGTTAATCGTTCCTGCACCTGCAACCGGCGGGCAAAAACATCCACTACCCGTGCTACTTTACTCAAACCCATAATCCATCCATTAGGTATATACGCAATATGCGCTTTTCCAAAAAACGGCACCATATGATGCTCACATAGAGAATACAATTCTATATCCTTTACAATGATCATTTCACTGACATTTTCATGAAATTTGGCAGATTCAATGATCGCTTTAGCATCCATCTGGTAGCCCTGGGTAAGATACTGCATCGCTTTGGCTAAACGTTCCGGTGTATTGACCAGGCCTTCCCTATCAGGGTCTTCGCCTAACAACTGTATGGTGCTGTGATAGTTTTCTTTCAATTTCTTTGTAACGTCTTCATCGTAATGTTCTGTTCTTTTATAAGCCATTTCCTAAAAATTATGGTGATTGTTATTTTTTACAAACTATACAACAGCGGGATACTCAACAAAGTTGCGTGGCGTTTCATAAAGTCGCACCTGCATTTGCAAAGCTGAATCAATTTTGCTTCTTAAAAGATCATAAATGACGATGGCAATGTTTTCAGCTGTTGGATTTAATTCCTTAAACTCACTGGTATCAAGATTTAAATTTTTATGATCAAACCTTTCAATGACCTGTTCTTTTATCAGGTCCGACAAAACTTTCATATCCATTACAAAACCCGTTTTTGGGTCAGGCAATCCAACCACTTTTACAACCAGGTCATAATTATGCCCATGGTAATTAGGCAAATTGCATTTGCCAAATATCTTTTCATTTGTGGCTTCATCCCAAACAGGATTGTTTAAACGATGTGCGGCATTGAAACTTTCTTTCCTGAACACCGCTACTTTTTTATCTGTCATATTATTTGAAGATATTTTTATTCACCATAATATTCAACATAAATCCTGGCTGTTTCATATAATTTAATGCAATGCAATTGAACATTATCCGGAATATGTGGTTTTAATTGCTCCCAAATGCCAACTGCTAGATTTTCAGTGGAGCACATTTTATTTTTCATAAAATCCACGTCTACATTCAGGTTTCGGTGGTCAACTTTTTCTATCACATGTTCCTGGATGATTGTACTTAATTTTTTTGCATCATATAAAAAACCCGTTTCTGGATCAGGAAGGCCTTTAATTGTTACAAACAATTCATAATTATGGCCATGCCAATTCTCATTGGCACATTTGCCAAATATCTCTTCGTTTTGTTCCCGGCTCCAGGCAGGATTATACAATTTATGAGCCGCATTAAAATGTTCAATGCGGGTAAGATAGACCATTTGATGAAATTTTTGCAAAGGTAGCGGAATCGAAGTTTAGCAAGGATATGTGCGTATAGTTAACTTTGCAGACCATGAATAAGAAAATTGGTATTGTAGCAGCTACTCAAATGGAAATAGCTCCTATATTGAATAAAGATCTTCCTGCTAATGTCAAAACCTGCATAACGGGAATTGGTACTGCAGCTACTACATATAACCTGTTGTTATTCATTCAAAATGAAAAACCCGATTTTCTCATTCAAGCGGGCATTGCCGGATGTTTTGATACAAAAATTCCATTATCCTCATTTTTTGTAATAGAAAAAGATTGCTTTGCTGATTTAGGTGTAATGGAAAATAATAATTGGGTTGATATGTTTGATCTTGGATTAATTGGTAAAGATTCGAAACCGTATCAAAATACATGGTTGATAAACAAAACACAAACATCCATTTTTAAGAAAGAACAAAGAGTCACCGGCATTACAGTGAATGAAATAACTACATCAGCCAGTAAAAATAATTCCTGGTTACATAAATATGAAGCAACACTGGAAAGCCTTGAGGGTGCGGCCTTTCATTATGTATGCCTGATGCAGGGAATTCCATTTCTGCAGGTAAGAACTGTATCTAATTATGTTGGAGAAAGAGATAAAAATAATTGGGAGACTGAAAAAGCAATTCTTCACCTGAACAAAAAATTACATGATGTTGTTGGAAATTTTCAAAACGAGAATATTTTATGAAATTAACCTTAGGCTTCTCTCCTTGCCCCAATGACACTTTTATTTTTGATGGCCTGGTAAATAATAAATTGGATGCCGGCGGCATAGAAACTGAAGTTATTTTAGCAGATGTAGAAACCTTAAACCAATGGGCATTAGAAGGCAAACTGGATATCACCAAATTAAGTTACCCTGCCTTTTTTAATTCATTGGACAATTATGAACTTTTAAATGCCGGGGCAGCTTTAGGAAAAGGTGTAGGTCCTTTATTGATTGCAAAAAAGCAATTAGAAATCGGGAAAGAAACACCATTAACTGTGGCTATCCCTGGAATTCATACCACTGCCAATTTTTTACTGCAATTTGCTTATCCCCAGTTAAAAAACAAAAAACCATATTTGTTTTCTGAAATTGAAGATGCAGTGTTAAATGACGAAACTGACCTGGGAGTTATCATTCATGAAAACCGTTTTACTTATCAACAAAAAGGATTGATTAAAATTGCTGACCTGGGAAGTGTATGGGAAGAAAAAATGAATGCTCCAATTCCCCTGGGAGGGATTGCTGTAAAAAGAAACCTGGATCAAAAAATTAAAAATAGGATTGATGAATTGATCAGGGAAAGTGTTGAATTATCATTTTCAACTTATCCCATTATCAGTGATTACGTAAAGCAACATGCACAGGAAATGAGTGAAGATGTTATGCGACAGCATATTGATCTTTATGTAAACAATTTTTCTATTGACCTGGGAGAAAACGGGAAGAATGCTATTGAAGCATTTTACAATGTTTTTCTACAAAAAGATAAAAAAGCAAAACACGCAAATCACTTATTCCTAACCCGCTGATAATTCCTTATTGTACTTCAATAAAAAATGATCATTTAAATCGCGGGTTATTTTATTTGAATAAACAACATCATTGAATTGATGCACCCATTGAATTCCCCTGATGGCATTGGTTAAGAAAATTTCATCAGCTCGTTCCAAATCGAGTAGCGTAAGCGATTTTTCTTTTATAAAAAAATCGGCATTCAATTTTTGCAAAAGAAACTGGCGGGTTACACCAGCTACACAACCATCTGACAATGGAGATGTAAAAATTTTGCCTTCTTTAATAATAAATAAATTTGTTTTAGATGTATCTGCAATTGTTTCGTTTGTATTCAAAACTATGCAGTCATCCCATGTATTAGTTAAAGCTTTCTTTGCAGCCATTGTATAAATAAGAAAAGATGCTGATTTTAGATTTGCATATTCATCGATCGGTTTACGCCCATTTTGTAAAACACCTAATTGCAATCCTGTTTCATTCCCAGAGTGAAAGTCAGTTTGTAACGGTGAACATTCGATTAAATAATTAAATGGACGTTCTTCTTTATCGATCGATCCTTCCCCACTCCATGCTGATAATCTTATACGTGCATTGACTAATTCATTCTTATCACATAACTGGATAATTTCATTTTTAAGCCAATCTTTATTGACAAAATTTGGAATGATGTATTCCAATGTATTTAATCCATTTATAAATCGATTGAAATGTAACTCTTTCAAAGCGATAGAACGATCAACAACCTTGATTGTTTCGAACAAACCATCACCATATCTAAATGATCGGTTAGCCGAAAAAAATACCGGTTGATCATCCGTGAAATAATTTCCATTTACATTTATCAATCCCATATACAAAAGAAAAATGCCACAATATACATCATGGCATTTTACAAATATTCTATTGTGTTATCAGGGTTGTTCTACAATACCTGCTTTAACTGCGTACATTACAAGTCCCGCCATAGATTTTACACCAGTTTTGGTTTTAAGTTTATCACGAATCGCTTCAACAGTCCTGGGACTCAGGTCAACGATGTCGGCAATTTCTTTGGTACTTTTTTCTTCACACATTAATTTAAGGATGGTGATCTCTTTATCATTTAATTGCACATCCTGCGGCATTGAAGCTTCTACATTACGCTTGGTTCTTAAACCATTCAGCAATGCCTTATTGGTAAGTTCATTAAAGAAAAACTCCTGTTCATGACATGTACGGATAGCATCATATATTGTTTCCGAATCAGATTCCTTGGTTAAATAAGAATTTGCCCCAATTTCCATCATCCGGGAAATCATGGAATGATCATTATGCATGGAAAGCATGATCACTTTAATATCCGGGTATAATTTTTTGATTTCAGGCAAAGTAGTTAATCCATCCATGATAGGCATCTGGATATCCAGGAGAACTACATCAGGCTGAATATGTTTGAGGAGATTTAGCAGTTGCATACCGTTTTCCGCTTCAGCAACCATTTGAATGTCTTTCCTGGTTGAAAGAAAAGTCTTTACACCGGCACGGAAAAGCGCATGGTCATCAGCGATGGCAACTTTAATAACGCTATCTGGGTTTTTCATAAGAGGATGTTTTGATTTTATACTTCACAGGAACGTTAATTTTATATATTTTAGTGTTTATACCCTGCGAAAAGGAAAAAATTCAGGCTGCAAATTGGTAAAATTCTGCATGATTCCCTATAGTACTAATACTTGATTTACCAGTTTCGGAATCTACCGGCAAATTACGGGAGTTTCGTAAATCTACGATAGTTCAAAATAAATTTCCCAAACAAAAAAGTTGATTTACTAAGTATATAGGTAAAAACCCCAAAGTAAAAATGGGGAATAACTTCTATTGTTCATATTATCACCAGCCAATAACTTTAGCACTCAGTAATTTGATTTACACAGAACATATTTAAAAGCCCGTTTTTAATTTCCAGTAATCCTAGAACAGTAATTTGTTTGAATGTTTTGCTTTTGACCCCATAAGCGGTTTTGTAAACTTATTCATTATACTTTTTCCGCAACTATGTAGATACGCGGATCACCCAGTGTAAATTTTTTTCTTCCGGGTATGCTTTCAGCGGAAACCAGGCTATAACCTGATTCCACTAACATGGCTTCCATTTCAGCAAAACTGAAAACATAATCAATTGCTTTCTTTTCTTCTTTTGTTCCATCGGGAAGCGTAAAAATATTGGTTGTTTCAATCCTGGAGGGTTGAAATAAATATTCACTTTTGGTTTCAATAGTTATTTCATCTTTTTTACCTGTATGATCGGTAATAAAATCCTTAATTACTATTTCTGCTATAGACCACGAATTAATTAAAAGTTTTCCGCCTATTTTTAAATGATCATTTATAAGCCTGAGAATTTTCAATGTGTCCCTTCGATCAAAAAAATTCAAGCTGTTACCCATACAGATAGCTAGCTCAAATTGATTGGATGATTTAAACTCCAAAACATGTTGCTGAATACATTCAATTGGCAATTGATCTTGAACTGCAATTGTTGAAAGTTCATATATATAAGTGGCCAGGTTATCTATCGCTGTTACCTGGCAACCATTACGTGCCAATCCAATGGCATGTCGTCCAAAACCACACATTATATCAAGCACACGGGAACCAGGTTGCAGATTGGCACATTGCATCATAAATGCAACTTCTGCATCAGTTAATTTTTGGGGAATAAGTGATTTCCAGATGTCTTTGTAAATACCATCAAAATAAATATCATTTACACCAGCATTATCCATTTAAGGGAGTTGAAATGACACAAGAATTCAAAAATTAATTGATGATTTTATTGCGGGAAGCATACATAACCAAACCTGCAATTGTTTTTGCACCTACTTTTTGTTTCATGTTCTGCCGGATAGTTTCTATGGTGCGGGGACTTAGGAAAACCTCTTTTGAAATTTCTTCTGTCGTTTTATCCTCTGAGATTAATTTCAAAATCTTCACTTCTTTTTCCGAAAATTTGATCGGATTTGGATAAAACTGTCGAACTGACTTTTTACTCTGCAATTTTAATAAAACGGCTTTATTGACCAGGTCATTAAAATAAAAATCATCATTTACACAAGTCAGGATAGCCTGGTAAATCTCATCCGGATCAGTTGTTTTGGTCAGGTATGCATTTGCACCCATTTCCATCATCTTGGTTATCATTTCCTGGTCATCGTACATGGTTAAAACAATAATTTTAACCTCTTCATATTCTTTTCTTATTAACCCTATAGCATTAATCCCATCCATTTCAGGCATCCGGATATCCATTAATAATACATCAGGTTGTTTGATCTGAAGTTTATGCATTACATCCTTTCCATCCTCTGCTTCCCATAAAATTTTAAGATAGTTTCTATCTTTTAATGCCATTCGGATACCATCCCGAAAAATTTTATGGTCATCTGCAATAGCTACTTTAATTATTTGCTGGGAAGTCATGGTTAAATTAGGTTTAAATGCAGTCTCAAAATCGAGCAAAAGTACGCATTCTGAGGTATTATGTTAATTTTTTTAAAAGTAAGTTATTCATTTTCATTAAATAAAGAAATAAAAATAAATAAGAAGCATAGTAAAATTACTAATCGAATTATCGTAAAATTTCCACAGGTTTCATTTTAAAACTTATTCATAGTTCATGAATGTTTCATTTTTTACCAACCCCTCTGGCTTCTAATAATATTAATAAGGAACTTTATTCGATGCTTCTTTAAAAATAGTTACTGTCCTGCTTAATAAAGCCCCATGGTTGTCCACACCTGTGCATAAACTCTACAAAAAATTAAATTTAAAACTCAAGTTTAACATAGAACACTATCGTATTTTTACTAATTTCGGCACGTGAAATCACCCTTTTTATTCAGGTAAGTTTACTTCGAAAAGCTCTCATAACCGCTACAGCAAAGGGTTTGGAGGTCAATTAAGGGTTTTCACCAATATGCTACCCCATTGATTAATAATCGATTAATGGCAATTTTTATGTTAGAAATATTTCTGGACAATCAAAAAACTTGGTTATGAAAAAGAATTCTCGCATGGTAGTCGTACAGGAAGAAGTAGAATTAATATTTACCTGGAACGATTAATTTTTTAAAAGACTATTAACAGATAAAAGGTTTTTCTATATTTGGTGAAAATACCGAACTATAGAAAACCTTTTATTTCATATTGCTGCTTATTCAGACTTCCTACCGTTACTCTTCTTTTTAATATATTTTAAGAAAAATAAAGGTAACATATCAATATGGGTAATTGTACTTACTGCAATTACAGCAATTTTTCTTTTTCAAGCTTCCATTCAT
>CAMPGG010000079.1 GCA_946885335.1 uncultured Chitinophagaceae bacterium | reverse complement strand
CGGTATATTTCACGACCGCCTTTCATCCGGGCTGGATAAAACATCAATTCGCCCAAAATCTTTTGATTATTAAATGCAGTGATGGAAATAATCGATGTGATGATAATGATGATTAATGTAATGGAAAGCGTCATTTAATTGATTTTGGTAAACATCAAATATAAAAAGTTGAAAATTGAAATCTAAAATTTATTTATGATGATATTTTTCATTTTTCAAAATTGTGCATGCCCGGTATACCTGTTCGGCAAGTATTAATCGCACCAATTGGTGTGGGAAAGTAAGCCTGGATAGGGACCATTTATAATTCGAAATTTTTAATAAAGATGTGTGCAAACCAAATGCACCGCCAATAATAAAAATGATCCGTTTTACACTTTCATTGGCTCTTGTTTGAATGAATGTGGCCAGTTCAACTGAGTCAAGCTGCTTGCCAAATTCATCCAGGGCAATAATAAAATCATCTTTTTTTATTTGTGCCAATAACATGTCCGCTTCCTTTTTTTTCAGATCATCCTCACTCATTACCGCTGCATTTTTAGGTACCGGAAAAATTGTCCATTCAACCGGGAAATATTTCTGCACCCGGTTGGTAAACTCTTTCACGCCTTCATTAACATACATCTCATTGGATTTGCCGATCGCCCAAAAACATATTTTCATTGGTGAAAAATTGATTTACTGTTAAATAATAATACCATAAATACTAGTCGCATATAAATAGTCCGACCCCTAACAGGAGGGTTGGCATAGTTAATGAATATGTTTTATAAAAAATTATCATGAAAAGAATAATTGGGGGATACCTGCTTATTTTATTCCTTGCATTTGCCAGTTGTGATACTATTTCCAACCTGCCTACCAACACCAGTGGGGGCATTTTTTCCCTTAATGGAAACTGGATGTTGAACAGTGCCAGTGATGATGCATTAGAGGGCACGGTTGTCACTGTTTTTCCTGCGGTTAGCGATGCCACCATTAGAACATTAGCCAATAATACCAAATGTTTGCGGGAAAGGGATGTGATTTGGCGTGGTGTAAAAAGTTCAAGCGGCGGCGGTTTTACTTTAGAAAACCTTGTGAACGCATGTAATAATGCAACGGTTTACAGGCCTGCAACTATCACCATCATTAGTAATGATGAAATTAGAATTAGTGGACAAAACGATGCCGGTTTAGAATTGAACCAAACCTGGCGCCGTGTAACATCCAACTAAAAATGGTTTTGCACTGAATTATTTTATGTCGTAATCTTTTTTAAAAGACATAAATGTTTGCCTGTATACCGGTTGGTCAGGTTGCAGCGTAGCCGCTTTCTGGTAGTATTGATATGCATCTGCCAGGTAATGGGCTTCTTCTAATTGAAATCCTAATCTAAAAGCAGTTTCCGCTTCAGATTCATAAGCGGGAACAATATTTATTAGTTGTTTGATCAAAGCATCCCGTTCTTCTTTTGTAACGATCTTAATTACTTTTCGCTCTTCATTTTGCTGGCCTTTTACAGCGGCCGACCAAAAATAATATCCTGGTTTAAATATATGTTGCAAAGTATTTAATGCAACCTGCATGTCTGCGGTTGAATCGGCAAACAAAACATTTCCTTTTGAAATCTTATCGTACATATAAAAATCGAAACGATCTGCTTCTGCATAAGACTTCCAGGCTAATGGAAAATATCCATCAGCATAAATAATGGTATCCAGCCTTGGGTCAATCCAGATATTATTAACGGAACGGCTTACCGCACCGATGGTGTTCATAAATAGTTTTCGGTTTTTTGTAGGTGATTCTTGTTTATGAGACATTTGGGCCCATACATATTTCAAATAATTTCCTGTAAAGGATCCATTGTTTTTATAACAGGAGTCTTTGTAAGATGTTAATACATGTTTACCTTTTTTATTTATAGAAAACAGGTTTAACTGGTTGCAGATAAGTGTAATGATTGAATTATTGCCAACATCCAATGAAGCATTGGGATCCAGTAACTGGCCCACTTTAGCTTTGGTTTCCTTCCCGCTTTCATTGACCATTACCTGCCCCTTCATGGAATAGATCATGAATTGATTGGTTTGCGCAGCAGTTAAAAGGTGAATCATTAAAAAAGAGAGAAGCAGTTTGAGTTTCATGTTAGTGTGAGTTTGTATGAAAGATCGTTTTGTAATTAAATTTCTTGTGCATCCATTGGGTAAAAGCTTCATAGAAATACAAAACATCAATGGCCAGGATTATAGCCAAAACAGTTACGGACATATCCAATTTAACATTAAATCGGTTAAAAAGAAACAATCCTAAATAAACGAAAAATATCGCTGAAACAAACTGGGCAATTTTAGCAACCAGGTGAAACCAGATATGATTGTCAATATAATAATCTATAAATAAACTAATGTGCAGCCAGGTGAGTATAATAGCTAAAGTCCAGGTGATCCATGACGGAACTTTTTTAATATAGCTTCCATCCATGATCATTGTAATGATGTTAGCATGAATCATTACTCCATTCATATCCGGGAAGGTTTTACCTGCGAATTTTTCATTCATGGGTGTCAGGTATTTGTCTTCAATATCGTACGGACTGTTACTTATATAACCCAATAAAACAATTTTATCGCGGAAAACGTGATCAGCAACAGAGCCTTCCAAAAGTTGTTGGCCATCTATAGGTAAGTATTTTTGAGGGCTACGCGTATAATGAATATTTTCAACCGTTTTTTTTCTTTTCAATAATTCTTGATATGCAACACTGTCCGCAATTTTTACAATTGCTGCAGCAAAACTCAGATGCATTTTATTATTTTCCATTTCAACCGGGGAAAATTCCCTGATCGTTCCTTTTTCGGTGCCCACAAAATTTACATAACCCAGGTTTATATTCCCATCTTTGAATACACCTTGTTGAATTAAGTTTTTTTTGTTTGACCAATCAACCCTTGATGCTAATACCAGGTTCGGTATTGTTTTGAATTGATTAAGTAAATATCCATCTGACATTGGATCCTTTTCCCCATTAAACATAACATCAACACCAATTACTTTGGGTTTGCCGGCATTTACTATTTCTAAGATATCAGCTATTCCCATCCTGTCCAAATGGCCAATATTCACTATAACAATACGATTGTCGAGGGTGGTATCCTTATCTTTATTCAATGCAGAAACATAGGCCACATCATTAAAGTCAAAGTCTTGTAAAGCTTCTTTAAAAGGATTAAATACACCCAGGTTTAAGGGTAATAATGCAATTAATCCCATGAAAACAAATACGGCGATTGTAGCAAAATAAGTATCTCTCCGAAACAGGTATTTCATTAACAGCTAATTGTTGGCCTTGAAAATTACTGATAAATATTTAATTTAATAGTAACTTGTTTCCTTATTTCACAGTGTCTAACATGCTTTATAATGAGAAAGAGAATGTTTGTTTTAATTTTCTTACTCGTACCTTTTTTAAACTCTGCTTTTTCGCAACAATCCAATGTTGCAGATAATGCTGTTTCAGATACACCCGAAACATACGCTGTAATTCTCGGTATATCGGATTACAAATACATTCGGCCACTTTCTTATGCAGATAGTGATGCTGAATTGTTTCGTGATTTTTTAAAGTCCCCGGGGGGAGGCAAAATTTCTGATGATAATATTTTTTGTTTATTGAATGAAGAAGCAAAAGCTGCCAACTTTTGGGTAAAGGGAATGAGTTGGTTAAAATCAAAAGAACTAGCCGAGGGTGACAAATTGTATATTTTTTTAGCTGGCCATGGTGATGCCATCAACCAGGAAGAATATTTTTTTCTTACTTATGATTGTAATCCAGCAGGTGATAAAAACAATTATATAGTTACCGGTAGTGTTCAATTATATAATTTAAAAAGCAGGATAGGTGAATTAACCAGGAAAGGGGTAGAGGTGATCCTGATTATGGATGCATGCCGTACAAATGAATTACCGGGCGGTGCTGAAGGTCAGCAAACTTTAAATGCCGCCATCTCTGAAAAAAAATCGGGAGAAATATTAATGCTGGCTACTGGTGCTGGCCAGGAGTCTTTAGAAGATCAATCCATCGGAACCGGCCATGGTTTATTTACTTATTACCTGATAGATGGTTTGGCAGGTATGGCTGATGACCCACAGAATCCAGACAAGACAATTACTTTAGCCGAAATAAAAAATTATGTTAGCCAAAAAGTTCCGGAACTGGCGCAGGAAAGATTTAAAAGAGTGCAGGAACCATTTTTTTGTTGTGATGAAAACATTGAACAACCCATTTCAAAAGTTGACAGTACTTTTTTAAACCAGTGGGAACTGGCAAAATCTTTAAGTAATTCTGGCGGTACAAGTATTCCCCGGAGTGTAGCTTCCAGAGCGGGATACATGCTGGAGGATACGATTTTACCGGTTTATTTTAAACAATTTAACCAGGCACTGGATCAATCGCATTTAACAGGTACCTATAATTCAGCTGAATATTATTTAGATCAAATGCTGGCGATACAACCTGAACATGAAATTACGCAACAGGCCCGGGCAACGCTGGTAGCGGAATATATCAATACAGCCCAAAGCAGGATTAACCTCTATTTACAGGGAAAAGATTTTGTAGCCATACAAAGAATACGTTCCCAGTTTGATGAAAACGAAACTTCTGACGAAGTAAATAATAGTTTGGAAAGGATGGAAAAAGTAGCAAGAAAAGAGTTTTCTGAAATTGCTCTCCAGCTTGAAAAAGCCATCAGCTTATTAAATGAAGATGAGCAGATTTTTGCTAACTCCCTGCAAGCCAAATTAAATTTCTTTAAAGCGATGGGCTTTTTTGAAAAGAAAAAATCCGCAGAAAGTCTTCATGAAGCTTTGAATGTAGCATATACCTCGTATAATACTGATACCACTGCAGCTTATATACTTAATACTATTTCCTCTCTTTACCTGCAATATCATAAACCGGATAGTGCTGTATATTTTGCAAAAAAGGCAATTCAGTTTGCAGAAAACTGGCGTTACCCTTATACCAATATTGCATATAGTTATCGCAAAATGAATAAGCAGGATTCAGCCATGGTTTATTATAAAAAGGCTATTGAAATTGATCCTAAAAATGCGGATGGGTATGTGGACATGGGAAAGTATTACTACACATTACGCATGAAAGAAAAGGCCATTGAATATTATCAAAAGGCGCTTGAAATTGATGCTTCAAATGTTTTTGCACATAATAATCTCGGCTGGATTTATAAAGAAATGAATCAGTTGGATAATGCCATCAGGCATTTTAAAAGGAGTATTGAAATAGACCCTGTGTTTTTTAATTCATATAATGGCCTGGCAAAGACATACATTGCTCAAAAACAATATGATTCTGCAAGATATTATTATGATAAAGCATTGGTCAACTATCCTGATAAATTAATGGGTAATAATTATATGGCTGATTATTTCACAGAAATGCAGCAATATGATTCAGCGCAGGTATATTTCGCTAAAGCTTTAAGATATGATCCGCAGGATTTTTTGACTTTCATGAACCTGGCCCGTTTTTACAAAAATAAACGCCAGCTGGATTCCGCTATTATATATTTAAATACCGCTTTGCATTTAAATCCTTCCAATGTTGTAGTGTATAACCAATTGGGATTGGTTTACCAGGAACTGAAACAGTTTGATTCGGCAACTTATTATATGAGTATTGCTGCGTCAATGAATCCAATGTATACGCCTGCTCTTAACAATCTTGGTTTAACCTTCCTGGAAACCAGGCAATTTGATTCTGCCCGTGTTTATTTTCATAAAGCCTTGGTGCAACAACCACTCAATGCATCATTGTATAACAATCTTGGTTTAGTGTATAACGAAATGCAGGTGAATGATTCTGCAAGTATTTACTTTGACCGGTCTATAAAACTTGACCCGCAAAGTGCATCCGCCTATATAAATATGGGTATGTTATACCGCAAAATGCGGGAATATGATTCTGCCAAACATTATTTCAGAACTTATCTTGAACGTCAGCCAGATAATGCAGCCGCATTGAATAACCTGGTTACTATTTATAAAATCTCCCGGCAGTATGATTCTGTCAGAACCATTTATCATGCACTATTGGCGAGAGACACCAACAACATTCCTTTGTTGAACAATTTTGGATTGTTTTTTTACGAAGTCCAAACTTTGGATTCTTCCATTTATTATTTCAAAAAAACCGTTACACTTGATTCCAACTACGCTATAGGATGGAATAACCTGGGTACTGCTCACAATGAAAATTATAATTACCCGGAAGCTATAAAACACTTTAAAAAAGCGGTTGAAATAGATTCCGGCTATGTAAATGCATATTTTAATCTTGGTGTTGCTTACCTGAATAATGAACAATATGAAGAATCAGTAAAGGAATTAAAAAAGGCTATCAGTTTTATTCCGGATGCGCCTGAGACCTATTATTATCTTGCTTGTGCGTATTCATTAGCAAAGCAGGATTCGTTGGGATTGGAGGCATTGGAAAAAGCATTGATGAAAGGGTATAAGTACCCTAATAACCTGACTATGGATCCGGATTTGGAAAGATTAAGAACCTTCCGTGCTTTTCACGACCTGATGAAAGAATATTTTCCCGCTAAAAAAGATTAAGGATTAGCAAATAGATGATGGGGTTTTTGCAGGTTGGCATAAGAATTATTACGTGGTGGACAAATCATGTTAAGTATTAATTATCAGTCAAATTAATTGCACTGGTAAGTAAAAAGTATTAATATTGTTTTTCTAAACCCGTAATTTTACTGATTTGAGTTTGGAGTGGACAAAATACCATAAAAACTGTTCACGTTCTTTAACCCCGTATCCTATTAGTTAAGCCAGATTATTGATTGTTATATTTTTATATAAAGTAATTTATAACTTGATCAGCTTACGAAAATTATGTACTCAAATATGAAACAGTTACTTATAGGCGTCATAGCCTTAATGCTTTTAAGTTCTTGTACTCCCTCCAGGGAAATGGTTTATTTTAATGAATTAGAAGCATCCAGGATTTCATCTAATATTCAGGTCCCGGAAACAATTGTTCAACCCAACGATATTTTAAGCATTTCTGTAAGTAGTTTAAATAAGGCAGCTACGGAAATTTTTAATATTCATGATGGTTCTGCTAACACAGAAACATCGAGTGGTTTTCTTGTTAGTAGCGAAGGTAATATTCAATTCCCCATGTTAGGTACAATTAAAGTTGCTGGTTTAACTAAAAACCAATTGCAGGATAAACTTGAAAAAAGTTTAAGTGAACAACAATTATTACTGGATCCTATAGTATTGATTCGATTTTTAAATTTTAGGGTAACTGTTTTAGGTGAGGTAACTAAACCATCAGTTATAAATATACCCAGTGAAAAAGTTTCACTGCTGGAAGCTATTGGCTTAGCCGGGGATTTAGGAATTCATGCCCGTAGAGATAATGTTTTAATCATCAGGGAAGAGCAGGGTCAAAAAGTCTTTGAAAGAATTGATCTTAATTCAAATGAGCTATTTACATCACCATATTATTACCTTAAATCAGGTGATGTAGTTTATGTAGAACCCAATAAATATAAGCTTATAGCATCTAAACCTACACCGCAATGGATTGGTTATGGTCTCACTGGTTTATCAGTAGTTATAGGACTAATAACTTTAATACGATATTAAAAGATTATTTATATGTCAGCGGCAGTAAAAACTAAAAGTAATTTTGATTTTGTAAATCAAATATGGTCAAAATATCTTCCTTACTGGCCAGTTTTTTTAATCATCCTGGCTTTAAGCCTGGGTGTTGCCTGGTATAAAATTAAAACTACCAACCCACTTTACTTATCCTCTACTTCCATAATGATAAAGGAAAAGAAAAAAGGAGCTGATGAAGAAAAAGTAATTGAATCATTAAATCCTTTACTAAGCCCGGAGAAATTAGTAGAGAACGAAATGGTTATTCTACGTTCAAAATCTTTGATGACTGAGGTGGTAAAGAATGAAAATTTATATGCACCGGTTTATGAAACGGACAGGTTTAAAAAAAGTTCAGCTTATAAAACCTCACCAGTATTGGTTGTTGCAAAAAATGCGGATTCTATTTATTGGTCTTCTGAAATACCATTTACTGTAAACTTACAAAAGGGAGAAGTTTCTTTTAATAATAAAACCTATGCAATAAATAGTTGGATCGATACCAAATTCGGAACAATAAAATTTGTCCCCAATAAAATTTATGAAGGAAATAAATATGGAAAATTGTCCTTTGAAGTGATCCCACCTAAAAGTTATGCTTCATCATTTTCCAGTAACCTCAATATTCAACCTGTTAATAAATCAAATGCAATAATTGAAATTGCAATTATGGATGAAGTACCTGAACGGGGTGAAGCTATTTTAAATGAATTAATCCAGGTTTACAATCAAGCTGCTCAAAATGATAAAAATATTGCTGCTCAGGGAACCCTGGAATTTCTTGAAACAAGGTTAGCCGGACTTTCAAAAGAATTAGATTCTATAGAGAAAAAGATTTCTGGTTATAAATCCAGTGCCGGCGCAGTAGATATAACTGCGGAGGGTCAGAATTTTCTGGAAAATATCAGCAGAACAGATAGAGAATTGGGTGAAGTTAATTTGCAGCTTTCTGTGTTGAATCAAATTGAAAGCTATGTGAAAACTAAAAATGATGCAGGTGGGATAGTGCCCTCTACCATGGGTTTGGAAAATAGTACGCTTGATAGGTTACTGGATAAATTATATGATGCAGAACTTCAAAAAGAAGAATTAAAAAAGACCGTACCTGAAAATAATCCAACTGTAGTTGCAATCACAGATCAAATTAATAAAATAAAGCCCAGCATATTAGAGAATATTAAAAATGAGCGGCAGGCATTAATTGCAAATAAGAATACACTGCAATCTACCAGTGGCTTATATTCATCCATGCTGCAGGGTATACCTCAAAAAGAAAGGCAGTTAATTGACATAAGCAGGGATCATGCAATTAAGAGTAATATTTATACTTTTTTATTGAAGAAAAGGGAAGAGACTGCTTTAAGCTATGCAACGCAGGCCACCGACAGTAGGGTAATTGATGAAGCTACAAGTCAAGGCAGTCCGTTGGTTCCAAACGCAAAAAAAATCTACATGATTGCGATATTGGCAAGTTTGATCATTTCAGTTGGTCTTATTTCAGCCAAGGAATTGCTAAATAGAAATGTTTTATTCCGGCATGAAATTGAGGCCGCCACAACACTGCCAATTATCAGTGAAATTGCATTAGATAAATCAGGTCAACCTTTAGTTCCAGCCGATGGAAAGAACACAATACTTGCCTCGCAATTTCGAAAATTAAGAAATGCACTGGGATTTTTAGGGATTGATGCTTCCAGGAAAAAAATACTGGTCACATCTACCATTTCAGGAGAAGGGAAAAGTTTCATTACTGCTAATTTGGGTTTGACATTAGCAAATGCAAATAAGAAAGTTGTTTTGTTAGAGTTTGATCTGATCAATCCGGCGCTAAGCGAAAAATTTGGCATCCATGGCACTAAAGGTTTGTCAGATTTTATAAATGGCGATGTTGAGCCCGAAGAAATAATAACACGCAGTAAAATCAATGAAAATTTATTTATAATCTCTTCCGGGCAAATTTCAGCCAACTCTTCAGAACTGATATTAAATGAAAAGGTAGAAAGTTTATTCACTTACCTGGAAGGTATATTTGATTATATTATTGTTGATACGGCACCGGTAGGACCCATGTCAGATGCTTATGTTTTATCAACCTTTTGCGATGCAACTTTATACATAATCAGGCATAAGTACACTCCTAAGAAATTTTTACAACGCATTGATGAAGAAATGAAGATTCTTCCATTAAAGAATGCAGCTATTGTTTTTAATGGATTGCAAAGCAGGGGCTTTTCAAAGAACTCTTATGGAATGGGTTACGGTTATGGGTATGAGTACATTTATAAGGGCGATAAAAAAAGTAAGTATAAATATATTGCCTGATCAATCAGGCTCTTATTTTTTTCAACATTTATTCAATTTGTCTTGGCCTTCATGTGACTGAGAAAGGCGAAGCCATGTTTATTTGGATTATTTTTCCAGATGTAGAATTATTGTATGTGCAGGATTAATGGAATAGTAGATAAGCGAAATGAATTTCAAGTGCAGGATATTATTGCTATGCGGGATATCATGCATAGGGGTGGACCAGATCATGCCGGGATTTATAATGAAGAAAATGAAGGATTAATTCTTGGTCATCGAAGGCTTTCCATCATTGATCTGTGCGAATCCGGAAATCAACCCATGTTGAGTGCAGATAATAGTATTGTGATAGTGTTTAATGGAGAGATTTATAATTACCGTTTATTAAGAGATGAATTGGTATTACTTGGGATGAATTTTAGAACCCAATCGGATACAGAAGTAATAATCAATGCATATAAAAAATGGGGACTTAATTGTTTTTCCCGTTTTAGAGGAATGTTTGCGCTTGCTTTATATGATAAAAGCCGCCAGGAACTGGTTTTGGCAAGAGATCATGCCGGGATAAAACCATTGTATTATTTTTCAGATCATGCAAGTTTGTATTTTGCATCAGAGATACGGGCATTTAAGCAATTAAAACCCGGATGGCCAGAAAACCCGGATTGGAGAACTTATTTTCTTACTTATGGATATTTGCCGGGCAATATTACCACCTTAAAGAATGTTTTTTCCCTGGAGAAAGGAAGTTACCGTGTTTATAATATAAAAACACTTGAATCAAGTAAAGGTTATTTCAACCAGGATTCTTACTCTGAAGATATTGTGAACTTCGAGGAAGCCAGGATACAGATTCGTAAATCCATGGAAGTTGCTGTTCAAAGGCATTTAGTGGCCGATGCACCTCTTGGTCTTTTTTTAAGTGGCGGAATAGATAGCAGCTTACTTACTTTATTGGCAAGTAAGTACAAGAAAAATCTTCATACACTTTCCATCACATTCAATGAAAATAATTATTCTGAAAAGAAATACCAGGACCTGATTGCCCGCAAGGTTAATTCAAGCCATCAAAGCTTTTTACTGACCAGGGAACTATTTGTTGATTCATTACCTGATATTCTGCAAGCAATGGATCAGCCAAGTTCAGATGGCATAAATTCTTATTTTATTTCAAAATTTGCGAAAGAAGCGGGTCTCAAAGCAGTTTTATCCGGTTTAGGTGCAGATGAATTATTCGGGGGCTACCCATCATTTAGGCGTACAAAATTACTTAACCGATTAAAGAAAATACCTTCTTTTATACTGGGCATATCTGACATGCATAGCCGAGATAAATTTAAAAAACTTAAGTTTCTTAATCAGGAAAGTGCTGTTGGTGATTATCTTTTTAATCGTGGATATTTTGTTCCTGCTGAAACAGCAAGATTGCTGGAATTAGATGAAAAAGAAGTTGCCTCTCAAGTGTTTAATTTACCTATGCCCGAGTTTTTAACTTCTATTAGCCCTGGAAATAAAACATCCTATTTGGAGAGTAATCTTTACATGGAAGGGCAGCTTTTAAAAGATACTGATTATATGAGCATGTGGCATAGCATTGAGGTGCGTGTTCCATTTCTTGATTATGATCTTATTAAATATGTGCAATCAATAAAAAGTGACCTGAAGTTTGGTAATAAACAAGGGAAGTTTTTATTAATTGATAGCTTTTCAGATTTACTCCCACCTGAAATCTGGAATCGAAAAAAACAAGGGTTTACATTTCCTTTCGATATATGGATGAAAGATAATCTTCAACAATTCATGCAAGGAAAACAAAATAAACTGTTGAATAAAAAATTCAGGGAAGGCAAACTTTCCTGGAGCAGGTACTGGACATATTTGGTATCGCAATCGTTTGCGGCTTGATAATAATGAAGGATAAAAAAAGAATTTTATTTATAAACCTGGCTGCATTTTCACTTACCGGCGGAATTGAAAAATTTAATAAATGCTTTTTAAAGGCACTTTGGGAATTGAAACAGGCAGGCAACCTGGAGGTAGAATCATTTTCTTTGTATGATGAGAAAGCCAATGAAAGTTATTTCCCTGATTACATTTACAAAGGCTTTAACCAACATAAAATATCATTCGTAAAAGAATGCACCATCCGGGCAAGGAATTTTGATGTTATTGTTTTAGGGCACATAAATCTTGCGATCATTGGCATTTTAATTAAGTTATTTTACCCCAGGAAAAAGGTAATCTTAATTACACATGGTATTGAAGTTTGGCAACCTTTAAAAG
>CAMPGG010000078.1 GCA_946885335.1 uncultured Chitinophagaceae bacterium | reverse complement strand
TTGAATTTGCGAGAAATGTTTTAGGCATTGAGCATGCTCATTCAACTGAAATGGACCCGGAGACCGATCATGCGGTGATCAATATGATGGAAGAACAAAAGAAAATAACCAAATTAGGTGGAACCATGCGGTTGGGCACTTATCCCTGTAATATAAAACAAGGTTCATTAGCCGAGGCAATTTATGGTTCCAAACAAATCAGTGAAAGACATCGTCATCGTTACGAGTTCAATAATGATTTTGAAGAACAGTTTGAGAAAAATGGAATGGTAGCAAGTGGAATTAATCCTGAAACCAACCTGGTGGAGATCATGGAGATTCCATCACATCCATTTTTTATAGGGGTACAATATCACCCTGAATTAAAAAGTACAGTGGAAAATCCACACCCGCTTTTTGTTCATTTTATTGGCGCAGCAAAAAAATATAATGAACACAGGATGGCAGCAAAAGGTGCTCCTTTGCAAAGTGAAGCAATTTGATCATCGCTTGTAATTTGAGAATGCCTGGAACTGGTTTTAATAACCCGCAAAGGGTAGTTTCCCTATCTTTGCCATCTTTTAAAAAATACTAAATGAATTTCGATCGTAATACCATCATTGGTTTTGTGGTGCTTGGACTGCTTTTTTTCGGATATTTTTACTTTACAACTCAGGATCAGAAAGCATATGAATTGGAAAAAGCAAAAGCTGATTCCATTGCTAATCTCAATAAACCCAAAGCGGATACTGCAGCTTTGAATGTTGCACAACAAAAACTTGATTCTACAAAAATAGTTACGACAGCAGGCGGCTTCAACCAGGCTGCTGCAGGCAATGAAGAGTTGGTAAGCCTGGAAAATGAATTAATGAAGGTGGTGTTTACCAGTAAAGGCGGACAACCTGCTTATGTTGAACTTAAAAAATTTAAAGATCAGCAAGGTAACCTGGTCAGACTGGCTTCCACTGATTTTGATAAAATTGATTACCCGATCAATACGGGTGTTAATAATAGTGCACAGATCGCTTCTCTAAACTTTACTCCCGGTGAAGTACAAACGGGAGCCGATGGAAATAAACAAATTAGTTTTACGCTTCAGTCTGCGGACAGTGCCGGTCCGGGCATCGTTCATCACTATGTAGTAAAGCCCAATGACTACATGATCGATTTCAACATTCAATTGAATGGTGCCAACACATTATTAACCAATGGCGCATTGAATTTCAACTGGAATGCAAGAGCGAAACAATTGGAAAAAGATCTTAGTTATGAAAAAACAAATTCCCAGGTTGGTTTTAATGAAGCTGGCGAATTTGACTATTATGGTATCAGTAATCGCAATGAACAGGAATTTGATAAGGATTTAAAATGGGTGGCGGTTAAACAGCAGTTCTTTAATACAGCTTTCATCTCAAAAAATGGATTTGAATCTGGTATGATGAAATGGGTTGTACCTGAAGACTCTGGGTTAGTAGTGGAAGCCAACGCAAGTCTCCAGTATAAAGTTGATGGCGGCACCGGAACAAGCCTGGTTCCCCTTCAATTGTATTATGGACCCAATGATTATAAGATTTTAAAAAGCTACAATTATGAATTGGAAAACCTGGTAAACCTGGGCCAGGGCATGTTTGCTTTTGTAAAATATATCAATCGATGGATCGTATTGCCTGTTTTTGATATTATAAAAGGATTTGTGAGCAGTTATGGTATTGTGATCCTTTTATTAACCATCCTGATCCGCCTGGTAATTTCACCCTTAACTTATAAGAGTTACCTGAGCGGTGCCAAGATGAAGGTTCTAAGACCTGAAATTGCCAAACTGAAAGAGAAGTATGGCAACGATCAGCAGCAGATTAGTATGGAGCAAATGAAATTGTTCAGGGAAGCAGGGGTTAATCCGTTGGGTGGATGTATTCCGGCATTATTGCAGATACCGATATTCTTTGCGCTTTATAGTTTCTTTAGTTCGCACGTGGCGTTAAGAGGCGAAAGTTTTTTATGGGCGAAAGATCTTTCAACATACGATTCTATTTTAGACCTGGGCTTTAATATCCCGCTTTATGGCGATCATATTAGTTTGTTCACTATAACAGCTACCATAACGAGTTTACTCATTTCCATTTACAGTATGAGTATGACACCGGATCAGAATAATCCAGTGTTAAAATACATGCCATATTTTTTCCCGGTTATTTTATTATTTGTGTTCAATAGTTTGCCATCTGCATTAACCTGGTATTATACGGTTTCAAACCTGATCACTTTAATTCTTCAATTCATTATCCAGAACTATATTATTGATGAAAAGAAGATCCTCGCCAAAATTGAAATAAACAGGAAGAAACCCAAGACAAAATCTAAATGGCAGGAACGAATGGAGCAGGCGCAGGAACAGCAAAAGAAGCTAAAGGAAATGCAAAAGAAAAGATAGAATACAATAATTAATATGTAAGCCGGTTTCAAAACAAATTGAAACCGGCTTTTTTGTAAGCAACGAATAGGCTAAATTGTCGTCTTAATAGAAACAAACCGGAAAATGAAACATATTTTGAAAATGATGATTCTTGGATTGATGATTTTAACCAGTTTAGGTGTAGATGCCCAGCGTAAAATTACTGAGGGCACTATTTCCTATGACATTATAATCAATACAGGCAAAGCGGATCCACAGATTGCAGATATGTTTGATGGCGCTACTAATGTAGTTTATATAAAAGGAGCCCAAAGTCGCTCGGAAATGGTCAGTTCATTAGGAACACAATCCACTATAATTGATGGAAAAACAGGGAATGTAACCGTATTGAAAGAATATGGAGATCAGAAATATATGATCCCGATGACGCCAGCTAACTGGAAGGAGGCTAACAGTAAATATGAAGGGATCACTTTCACCATGGTAAATGATTTTAAAGACATTGCGGGATATAACAGCCAGAAAGCGATAGGTAAAATGCCCGATGGCACCACTTTTACGGTTTATTTTACCAAAGAAATTGTTCCTGAAAACACAGATTTTCAATATGCTAACCGCGGATTACCAGGTTTGGTAATGGAATATGAAACTGTAATGGGAAATTTAAAAGTAACATACACCGTTTCTAATGTAAATTTTAACCCGGTTCCGGCATCAAAGTTTGACCTTCCTAAATCCGGTTTCCGGATTGTATCTTATAATGAAAGTAAAGGAACAGGTAAATAAGTAATTAATAATTACCTTTTGAAGCAGGATTAAACTTGATTTTATCCAAAATCACCTTTCTTTTTATGGGGACAATATAGGTGGTATTACCTTTTTTGTAAGTAAGAGTGGTATTTATAAAAAGATAGTTGTTCTTTTCTTCGTTAATGATGTGGTTACCCCTGAAATCATAAGTTGATTTAAGTGAAAAAGTTCCGGTATTTAAAAATACAGGTGCTTTAGTCAGCAATGACTTTTGCCTGGGTTTACCTTTTCCATCACCAAGTGTGGCAAATGCACCCAGGGTAGAAGCCAGCAAAACTATAATTATAGCTGCCTTCTTTTGAAGTAATTGCTTGATTATTTGGGGTTTACTTAACATTCGACACAAAAGTACGTTAAATTTTTAATTCTTTATAAACCGTTCATCATTTGTTTTAATCATTATTTAACGAATTTGTTTACGAATTGTTACAAATAATTGGTGTTTTTTATTTTAAGTGTTAATTTGATTCCAACCTTTTTAAATGAGAGATCAGCACTATCGCGAAGACAGGGAATTTTTAAAAGAACTTCTCCGGCAGTATGAAAATTTACGTACAGGTCGCAGCCATACTTTCATTGATGAAGAGTCTTTCGAAAAAATCATTGATTATTTTGATGAGAGAGAAGAAGTAGTGAAAGCTTTAGAAGCTTCTGAGTTCGCCATTGAGTTATATCCATTTTCTTCCATTTTACTCATTCGCAAAGCCGACCTTTTATTAGCCAGCCGCCGATACCAGGCAGCTTTGGACACATTGGAACAGGCGGGCATATTTGATGGTTCAGATATCAACCTCTATATTCTTAAAACAGACGCATTACTGGCTCTTGATCAACAGGAGCAGGCCGTAGAATTGCTTCAACAGGCATTGACTCAATTTGAAGGGGAAGATCGTATTGAGTTATTGTTTGAACTGGCTGATGTTTATGATGATTACGAAGAGTTTGATAAGGTTTTTGATTGCCTTAGAATGATTTTAGAATCGGATCAGAATAACGAAGAAGCATTATATAAAATTTGTTTTTGGACCGAATTTACCGGCCGTAATGAAGAAAGCATCCGCCTTCACCAGGAAATTATTGAAGAATATCCATACAATGAATTGGCATGGTTTAACCTGGGAGCCGGTTTCCAGGGATTGAAACTTTATGAAAAATCAATTGATGCTTATAAATATGCTGTTACGATTGATGAGAAGTTTGATTATGCTTACCGCAATATGGGCGATGCTTATATCAGGCTAAGGAAATATAAGGATGCTATCGAAATGCTGGAAAAAGTACTTGAACTTTCCAAACCGGAAGATGTGATCTATGAAGCCATCGCTCATTGTTATGAAAGAATGAAAAACTTTGCGCAGGCCAGGTTTCATTACAGGAAGGCAGTACACCTAAATCCTGAAGAAAGTAAATTATTTTACAAGATTGCCTGTACCTACTATCATGAAGGTCAGTATGAAGCAGCTATAAAGCAATTAGGAAATGCTGTTCGTATTCACAAAAATCAAACAGAATATTTATTGTTGATGGGTGAATGCCGGTTGAAACTGGAATCTTATAAAGAGGCCATTCAAAGTTTTTCAGATGTGGTGCGGATAAAACCAAGGAGCATGACCGGTTGGGAAGCTTTAATCCGTTGTCTTTATAAAGCAGGTTACTATGATGAAGCTGTTGAACAAGTCAGGGTTGCCATTGAGATTAGTAATGGCAAACCATTACTGCATTTTTATAATAGTGCCATTTTATTTGCAATGGGAAAGAATAAAACTGCACTTATACAATTAGAAAGAGCCATGGATAAGGCTCCCCGGCTATTAAAAAAGTTTGTCGAACTGAATCCTTCCATATTACAAAATCAACAGGTAGTTGATCTCATTGCCAGGTTTAAAAGAAACAAATCAATTTAAAAGGTTGATAAAAGTCACCTCTGTTACAATTCATTCTTCCTTATTTTTGCGCCAGTTTTTTTAAAGCAGTTTAAAACTGCTTGAATTTTAATAGCTAAAACCCTGTACATGAATTTTAATCTTTCTCAAATTCCAGATCGTATAAAAAAACCACGCAAATCAGGTCTTACAATGGTAATGGACAAAGGTCTGAGTGTAAACGAAGCAGTCAATTTTTTAAGTGTTGCACATCCGCATGTTGATATTATCAAACTTGGTTTCGGAACATCATTTGTTACACCGAATCTTCGTGAAAAACTGGAGATTTATAAATCTTATGATTTACCAATTTATTTTGGCGGAACACTTTTCGAAGCCTTCTTAATCCGAAACCAATTTGATGATTATGTAGCTGTTTGTAAAGATTTTGATATTAATTATTTAGAAGTCAGTGATGGCTCCATTGAAATTCCGCATGCAGAAAAATGTGGTTATATCGAAAAATTAGCCAAAGACTTTACCGTTTTAAGCGAAGTGGGTAGCAAAGATGCAACGCATATCATTCCACCTTATAAATGGATTGAACAAATGAGTGCTGAACTGGAAGCAGGTTCCACTTATGTAATTGCGGAAGCCAGGGAAGCAGGTAATGTTGGTATTTATCGTGGCTCTGGAGAAGTGAGAGAAGGTTTGGTACAGGAAATTTTAACCCAGATTAAGGGTGAAAAAATAATTTGGGAAGCGCCACAAAAAGCACAGCAACTTTATTTTATTGAATTATTGGGTTGCAATGCTAATCTTGGAAACATTGCGCCAACAGAAGTTATTCCGCTGGAAGCGATGCGCCTTGGGTTAAGAGGTGATACTTTTAATTTATTTTTAGATTAAATATTAGCCTATGCGGCTTTTTGGTTTAATAGGTTATCCATTATCTCATTCATTTTCGAAAGTATATTTCACAAAAAAGTTTGAGCAGGAAGGTTTAAGTGATTGCCGGTACGAGAATTTCCCCATTGCATCGATCGCTGAAATAAAAAACATTTTATACGATCATCCAGAATTGGAAGGATTGAATGTTACTATTCCGTATAAGCAACAAGTTATTTCTTTCCTGCACCAGGCATCTCCCGTAGTACAGGTTATTGGTGCATGTAATTGTATAAAAATTGAAAATGGTCAGTTACATGGTTTTAATACAGATGTAATTGGTTTTAAAAAAAGTCTTGAAAAATATTTAAAACCTCATCACACAAAAGCATTGGTATTAGGTTCCGGTGGTGTATCCAAAGCAGTTGAATATGTACTATCGCAATTGAATATCCGGTTCCAGGTTGTCTCCCGCAATCCTGTTGAAGGACAACTTGAGTATGGTTTTCTTGATAAAAATATTTTACAGGATCACCTGCTTATTATCAATACAACACCTTTAGGTACCGTTCCCAATACAGCGGATGCACCTGGCATCCCATATAATTTTTTAACTCCAGATCATTATTTATTTGATGTGGTTTATAATCCAAATAAAACCACTTTCCTTAAAAGGGGAGAAGAAATGGGGGCTACCATTCAAAACGGCTCTGAAATGCTGGAGATCCAGGCAGAAGAAAGCTGGAAGATCTGGAATAATTATGTTTAAACAGCATCCTCACTGTCATTCAATTTAGATAACACTGATTTTGGAATGGCAATAACTTTTTTCATTTTATAATCATAACAAACCATTCCTGTTTTTGCCATTGCAATGATTTTGTTTTCATGGCCGGTTATTTCTTTTTCCAGTTTATAATAAATAGAAAAAGCAACTTTCGAAAAGTTGCCGGCCTGTACAGATACCTTTAAATGATCGCCATAAAACAATTCATTTTTAAATTCAATCGCAACATCACTCATTATTAACCCGGCGCCATCCATATTCAATTCCTCGTAGCCATACTTTTTTAAAAAAAGCATTCTTGCTTCATGTATAATAGAAAGGATGCTGTCATTACCTACATGTCCGCCATAATTAATATCCGTAATTCTTATTGGGATATTGGCAGAGAAAACAAAATGGCCGGGAACTTCAATTTTTATTCTTGACATGCAATGTAATTGATGTAATCAGGGAGTGTTTTCCTTAATGGAATTAATTAAGTCGAGCATATCCAAAAAATTACCAGGTGCAGGCGTAATAGGTGATTGTGCTATTTGCTCTCTCCACTTTTGCACTTTAGCCTTACAGTCCACATCATTTAATGTAGGTTCATTATTAAGGCAGCCGATCATACCCGCTAATTTTTTTGAAATCCTGATTACATATCCATCTGGTGAAATGACGGTAACATAAGGATTATTTTCTGCAACCCGGGATGGGTTGTAAGCAATTTGCCTGGCACTTAATTCACGGGGTTGCAGGTTTTCTGCCATAATATCAACCGAAAAAGTAGGGGATAGTTGCGCCGGGGCATTTCTTAATTCGTCAATACTGGCAGCGGCATATATTCTTTGGTTTGGATATTTTTCCCGATAGCTGTTTTTAGCAACCCATTTTTTATCCTTACTTATATTTTCTTCGGTCCTTAGTTCAGTAGGTTCAGATGTTGAAGGTGAATTAACCGATGGTGCAGTTGGATTATTTCTTTCAGCAGGAACTACATTTTCAGGTGTTGTGGAAACTATTTCATCACCAATGGCTTCACTGTTGTTATTCATCCAGAAAAGTGAAAATGCTATTAAACCAATCACTGCAGCTGCTGCAGCGTATTTCCAGATGGGAATAGTTTTTTTAAAGACCGGGATAACTTTTGTATCATTTTCGTCATGCAATTCGTCCGCAATTTTATTCCATAATCCAGCTGGTGGAGTTGCTTCGAATACAAAAAGTTTTTGTGGAAAAGTTGCGTTTACATTTATATCCAGGTCCTGCGAAATTTTATTCCATATTCCTGGGGGAGGTGTTGTTTCAAATGAATAAAGTTTGGCAGGGAATGCCGCATCAATATCTTCATTCAATGCTGATGCAATAGCGGGCCAAATTTTACCTGGCGGGTTTACCTGGTAATTATAAATTTTATTTTTCAGTTCTTCATTCATTTTTTCACAGATCGGTGTTGATCAATATATTTCTTAACCATATCCTGGAGTATCACCTTAGCCCTGGACAATTGCGATTTACTGGTACCTTCACTTATTCCCATGATGTCACCAATTTCTTTATGGGTATATCCTTCAATCACGTACATGTTAAATACGGTACGATAACCAGGTGACAGATCCTGGATCAATTTAATTATATCTCTTTCTGCTAATCCATCCAGCACATTCAGGTAATCACCTTCAATAGTGCTTTCTTCTTTTTCTGTTACTGGCTGCAGGTATTTTTTGCGCCTGAAATGTTCAATGGCCGTATTAACAAAAATCCTCCTGATCCAACCTTCGAATGAGCCATCGCCACGAAAAGTGGAAAGTTTTTTAAAGATCTTGATAAAACCTTCCTGTAAAATATCTTCGGCTTCCTGCGTATTACCAGCGTAACGAAGACAAACAGCGTACATTTTTGAGGAGAACCTGTTATAAAGTTCTTCCTGCATGCGCCTGTTTCCTTCAATACATCCTGCAATTAAGTCGCTTTCACTGATTATTTGGTTGCTTGTTGTACTCAAAAGTCTTTATTTATTTTTCGGAGGTAATTTACCAGTTTATCCACCGCCTTTCTCCGGTGGCTGAACTTATTTTTTTCTTCCATAGTCATTTGGGCAAATGTTATTTCAGCACCTGAAGGAACAAAAACCGGGTCATAACCGAAACCTTCGTTGCCTTGCCTGTTTTGAATGATATGACCTTCGCAAATGCCTTCAAACTGAATTTCTTTACCATCTATTAATAATGAGATCACCGTTCTGAAGCGTGCAGATCTATCTTTTTTTGAATCAAGATTATTTAAAAGCTTATCAATGTTTTTGTCAAAAGATTTGTCTTCCCCACTGTATCGGGCACTTTTTACGCCAGGTTCACCATTCAAAGCAGTTACTTCCAGCCCGGTATCTTCACTAAAACAATTTAACCCGGTTAAATTATAAATGGTTTTTGATTTATGGGCAGCATTTTCTTCCAGGCTATCAAACGGTTCAGGAATATCTGTATCAATACCGGCATCTTTTAAAGTAATTAATTCAAAATCATTACCAACCAAAGGTTGTATTTCATTTACTTTATGCTGGTTGTTTGTTGCAAAAATCAACTTCATACAGAGTAGGTTAAAAAATTACGCCATGCATCAGGATAAGAATAAACGTTGCAGGCTGGTCCAAAGTTTTCCTTTCAATGCTTTATCATTTTCCAGTGTATTTAACGACGGCGATAAAAGGTATTGGCATCCATCAAATGATTGAACCTGGAAAGTCGGAAATGAAACGGGCAATTGAATTTGAGCAGGTTCAACATTAAACAATAAAGCTTTTTGCTGCTTAAGTTGAGTTTTTAATTCACGATAATCTGTTTCATTGTGGGCGATATTTATGATGGCAACATCACCCAGGCTTATTTTACATGCGTTTAAAATGGTTGTTAAAAAAGCTAAATGTTCATCAGGTAAAAAAACAACATCATTATAGTCCGTAAGTACCAGGATATTTTTTTTGTTTTCACCTAAATATTTGAATGTACCATTTGCCTTTTTTACAGGATCAACAGGCACAATTTGTGCTTGTTCTTCTACCAGTTGATCTTTGTATAGACCGGCAATCATCCCTGCCGTTAATTTGATATGATTTAAATCCTGTTCCATTTGGGTTAAAATTACGAATGGGTGTTAGTTTTTTTTGTTTATTTGCAGCATAAAATTAATCATTATGATTGCAGCTATGGACATAACTATTACAAAAGCCGAAAGAAGCAAATTACAGGAAACAAAACTGGAAAACCTTTCTTTTGGCCGATATTTTACCGATCACATGCTGGAAGCGGATTATGAGAATGGTGAATGGAAAAATATTGAGATCAAACCTTACCAACCTTTATTATTAAGTCCATCTGTTGCAGCCCTGCATTACGGACAGGCTATTTTTGAAGGAATAAAAGCTTACCGGGACGAAGCAGGAAATGCATTTATTTTCCGTCCCCAGGATAATTATCGCCGGTTCAATATTTCTGCTCAGCGTATGCAGATGCCAACTGTACCCGAGGAATTGTTTATCGAAGGCATGAAGCAATTGGTTGCTATGGATAAAAGTTGGATTCCCCAATTAAAGGATCATTCTTTATATATCCGGCCATTTATGTTTGCTTCTGATGAATTGATAGGCGTAAGGCCATCAGACAATTATAAATTTTTGATCATTTTGAGTCCGACAGGCCCATACTATAATGCTCCCATGCGGATTTATGTTGAGGAACAATATGTACGTGCGGTGCCCGGTGGTGTAGGATATGCTAAAACGGCTGGTAATTATGCTGCAGCCATGCTGGCCACAGCAAATGCCAAAAAACTGGGTTACGACCAGGTGTTATGGACCGATGCGTTTGAACATAAATATGTTCAGGAAATCGGAACCATGAATGTCTTCTTTATCATTGGCAATAAAGCATATACACCAGACCTGAGTATGGGCACTATCCTGGATGGAGTAACGCGAAGCAGTGCCATTGAATTATTAAAGGAAATGGGTTATGAAATAGTTGAGCGACGCATTACAATTGATGAATTGATGGATGCATATAAAGCAGGAGAATTGAAAGAGGTTTTTGGTACAGGAACCGCTGCAACCATTTCCATGATCAAAGAGTTGCGTTATAAAGATTTTGTGATGGAATTTGATGTGGATTCATGGATTGCAGGTCCTACATTAAAAGATTGGATCACTGATATACGGGAAGGAAGGAGAGAGGATAAATATGGATGGATGTATAAAATCGGTTAATTTTTAGTGTTTAATATTAAAACCCCGGGTCAGGATATAAAGCCAAAATATCGCTGAAACGGGGTTTTTTCATATTTTTTTAAAGTATTTGTGAAATGAAAATTGAAATTTTTGGATTTTCACTCAATGCCCGTTACCTTTGCCCTCCCAAAAAACAAAAGGTTCAGAATGCCTACAATACAACAATTAGTACGTAAAGGAAGAGAAATTATCAGGGCTAAAAGCAAATCCCGTGCATTGGACAGCTGTCCTCAGCGTCGTGGAGTTTGTACCCGTGTATATACAACAACACCTAAGAAACCAAACTCTGCTTTGCGTAAAGTAGCCAAGGTTCGTCTTACCAATAAAATTGAGGTGATTGCATATATTCCGGGTGAAGGTCATAACCTGCAGGAGCACTCTATTGTATTGATCCGTGGTGGTCGTGTAAAAGATTTACCAGGTGTACGTTATCATATCGTTCGTGGTTCATTGGATACGGCCGGTGTAAAAGATCGTAAACAAAGCCGTTCTAAATACGGAACCAAGAAAGAAAAAGCAAAAAAATAATTTAAAAGAAAAGTAATCTCTATACAATGAGAAAATCGCAAGCAAAAAAACTTCCTTTAGCACCAGATCCAAGGTATAATGACAAACAGGTAACCCGTTTTGTAAACAACCTCATGTGGGAAGGAAAGAAAAGTGTAGCCTTCGAAATTTTTTATGATGCTATTGAAAAAGTAGCCAAGCAAACCAATGAAGATGGTTATGAAGTTTGGAAAAAAGCTTTAGCCAATGTTACACCTGCTGTTGAAGTTCGCAGCCGTCGTATCGGGGGAGCAACATTTCAAATTCCTGCTGAAGTGCGTAACGACCGTAAAATTTCATTAAGTATTAAATGGTTGATCCGTTACAGCCGCGCCAGGAATGGTCGTAGCATGGCTGATAAATTAGCTGGTGAAATTGTTGCAGCAAGTAAAGGTGAAGGAGCAGCATTTAAAAAGAAAGAAGATACACATCGTATGGCAGAAGCTAACAAAGCGTTTGCACATTTCCGCATCTGATCAATAAAATATTTTTTAAAACCGTTCATTTTAAATGAACGGTTTTTTTATGTCCACACATAAAAAAAGTCGTTTAAAATAAACGACTTGAATAACGGGATAAAATTATATTTATCCTTCCACGGGAGTGTTTTCTCCCATTCCTGGTGCATCCATTTCTGGTTGAGCCGCAGGACTTTCAACTGGTGGAGGAGTAGGATTTGATTTTTTGCTGGAAGCTCTCTTTGGAGCGGCTTTGCGAGGAGCTGCCTTTTT
>CAMPGG010000077.1 GCA_946885335.1 uncultured Chitinophagaceae bacterium | reverse complement strand
TTGAAATATATTAAAGAATATGAGTTCTATATTTTGGTAAGCTGCCCTAAATTGAGTTTTAAAAAAGAAATACAATGCTTGATTTTTAAGCCCCCTTATTCTTAAATTAAATGCCTTTTTTATTTGCTTTTTATCCAAAGGGCAATTTTCATTTAAAAGATATTCAACCCGGATGTTTTCATAAACTTTCATGTATTTGGGAAAATCGCTGAACTCCTGTTCCGGGTGCTTTCGGTACCAAATAAGTCCATCAGGCATAATCAAAAGATTGTGTTTTTGAGCCAGGCGGTGCCAAAATTCAAAATCACTACTCATTCTTTCTGCTAAAAATCCGTTTTCTGCAAAGAATAAATCTCTTTTCATAATAGCATACATAGGAGATTTATTGAACAAACTTTTTCCCAGGTAATGGTGTTCGTAGGCCTCTTTGGGTGTAAGTTCTTTTGGCAACGGTCCATCAGATATAAAATCCACTTTCGACACACAAAGCCCCCAACCCACGTGAGGATGAGCTGTCATCATATTAACCATGGTTTTTAATCCGTATGGGTAAATATAATCATCTGAATCTAAATATTTAATGTATTCGCCGCGGGCATATTGAGCCGCATTATTGCGATTTGCGTAATCGCCGAGGTTTTTTTCATTTACAATGACCCTGACCCTTGGATCTTGTTCAGCAAATTTATTAGCAATATCAACAGTCCTATCCGTAGATGCATCATCAACAATAATTAATTCAAAATTTTCATAGTCAGATGCCAGTACGCTTTTGATTGACTCTTCGATATACTTTTCTCTATTATAGGCAGTCATCAAAACACTGATCAGTGGTGAATTATCCATTCCTAAGATAAGGTTAACAGTTATACATAATGGTCGTTAAAAACATTTTCTGGTCAGCCAGAAGGCTTTTAGGATATCAGGGTACAGGTTTATCAATAAAACATCAAGAATATTTGCTACTAAGTATGGAACCAATAGGTTTCCTAAAGGATTGTAGGAAGGGCCTAAAACTAATAAAATTAACCTAGAGTCGGAAAAATATAGCGTTTAATTATTTTTTCAATTATATAATTATAACGCACAAAAACTTGCATGGCATAATTTTTAAATAACAATTAAAAAAAATATTTATGCAAAATTGGCTTAAAACATTGATCGCCGGCTATGCTGGTTACAAATGGGGAGGCGGCTGCCTCGGATTTATTGTAGTATTTGCTTTGGTATATTGGTTGTTAGGCAGTTGCTGATTTAATCCTGATAGTATTCAGAAGAAATTGATTTATCCAAATACCTCCTTTTAATATGTAAACAGCCGTAAGATTTAGCGGCTGTTTTAATTTGTAAATCTTAATAGTTGGTATTCTAATTAAAATATTTCTATGTTCGAAGACCTTTGGTATAAGAATGCGATTATTTATAGCCTTGACCTGGAAACTTTCAGGGATGCTAACGGAGATGGTACCGGTGATTTTGCCGGGTTAAACGCAAAGCTCGATTATTTGCATGCCCTGGGTGTTGACACATTATGGCTGGCGCCTTTTCAACCTACTCCCAATAAGGATAATGGTTATGATGTAATGGATTATTTTGGCGTAGATCACAGGCATGGATCCAGTGGTGATTTTGTGGAATTTATGCACCAGGCAAAAAAAAGAGGTTTCAAAGTGATTATTGACCTGGTGGTTAATCACACTTCTGATCAGCATCCCTGGTTCCAGGATGCCCGTACAGGTGAAAATGCCAAACATCATGACTGGTATATATGGTCAGATAAAAGACCTTCCAACTGGAATAAGGGAATGGTTTTCCCTGGTGTTCAAAACGCCACCTGGACCCGCGATGCTAAATGCAAAAAATATTATTTCCATCGTTTTTACAAATTTCAGCCAGATCTGAATATGGATAATCCCGAAGTACGGGAAGAGATTTTACGTATTATGGGCTATTGGTTGCAGTTAGGTGTTGATGGCTTCCGGGTAGATGCAGTACCTTTTATTTTAGAAACGCCTGTTAAAGGAAACGGCACGCCAAAAATGACATTTGAATACCTGAGTGAAATGCGCAGGTTCTTACAATGGCGAAAAGGCGATGCTATTATGCTGGGAGAAGCCAATGTACTCCCCTCTGAGAATAAAAAATATTTTGGTGATGATGGTGATGGCATCCACCTGATGTTTAATTTTTATGTTAATCAACATTTATTCTTAAGTCTTGCTACGGGAGAAGTGGAACCATTGATAAAAGCATTAAAAGAAACTAAAAACATCCCGGCCATTTCACAATGGGCTCAATTTTTACGTAACCATGATGAACTGGATCTTGGCAGGTTAACAGAAAAACAACGACAAAAAGTTTTTGAAGCATTTGGCCCGGAAAAAAGAATGCAATTATATGAACGGGGCATCAGGAGAAGACTTTCGCCCATGCTTGGCAACAGGCAGCGATCAGAATTAGCATACAGCCTTGCATTTTCATTACCAGGAACACCTGTTATAAGGTATGGTGATGAAATAAGTATGGGTGATGATTTAAGTTTAAAAGAAAGAGATGCTGTCCGTACCCCCATGCATTGGTCTAATGATTTCCAGGCTGGATTCTCCTCTGCAAAAAAATTAGTTCATCCCGTTATAAAAAAAGGACCTTATTCTTTTCAGCATATCAATGTCGAAGACCAGCGGCGGGAACCTGATTCTATGTTGAACTGGCTAACATCTTTGATCCGTTTACGCAAAGAATGCCCGGAGATAGGTTATGGTCAATGGGAAATCATTGATACAGGACGCAAAAATGTACTATGTATGCATTATACCTGGAAGGAAAGGTCATTATATACCATTCATAATTTTGATTCAGAACCACATGAAATTCATTTAAAAAGAAAACAAGTAAACGGTGAAACGCTGAAAGACCTGATGGTGAAAACAGAGTGCCCGCCCGATAAAAAAGGAATTCATAATATAACGCTGGACGCTTATGGATACAAATGGTTACGTGTGGATAAACAATATGACTATCCGCCGGATGCCTGAAGATTTTTAAACCAGGTTACGGCCTTTTAATTCAAGGTATTTATTGAGCGTATTTATAGTAAGTTTTGACGGAACGGAAAGTATAGAGATGATCCCATTTTTCCTCAGCTCTTTAACGATGAGTTTTTTTTCATGGGCATATTTTTCTGCTATGGTCTTTATATAAATTTCTTCAATAGTTGTTGCACCGGAATGAACAAGTTTTTCAACTTCCGTATTTTCAAATATAACGACCAGCAATAAGTGATATTTTGCCATCATTCTTAACGAAGGCAGCTCCCTTTCCAAACCCTCCAATGTTTCAAAATTTGTAAAAAGCACCAATAAGCTTCGATGTGAAACCCGATTTCGTAATACGGAATACAAGCTTTCATAATCAGCCTCTAAAAAATTCGTTTGCTGCCGGTACAACTTTTCCATCAGCAAATTCATTTGGGTAACTTTTTTATCTGCCTGGATGAAAGTATCTGTTTTTTCCGCAAAGGTGATGAGGCCGGCCTTATCCTGTTTGCTGATCACAACATTGGAAAGTACTAATGATGCATTGATGGCATAATCCAGCAAACTCATTCCATCAAAAGGCATCTTCATTAAACGGCCTTTATTGATCACACAATATACCTGCTGACTTCTTTCATCCGTAAAACTATTAACCATCAGGTCTCTTTTTCTTGCGGTCGCTTTCCAGTTAATGGTTCTATAATCATCCCCCCGTACATAATCTTTAATTTGTTCAAACTCCATACTGTGGCCCAATTTGCGAATTCGCTTCATACCAGCTTCCTGCAAATGGTTGCTGGTAGCCAACAACTGGTACCTGCGCATCTGCAGGTATGATGGATATACAATAATGGATTGAGAAACAGGAAATATAAAACGTCTTTTAATTAATTTTAAAGGACCTTTTGCAAACAAATTAATATTGCCGAATTCAAACGTTCCTCTTTCAGTTGGCTTGAGATAATATTCAAGTTTGTGAATTTCATTTTTTTCCAATGCTATGTTTCTTTCCCAGTTTCTTTGCTGGAATTGAAAAGGAATTTCATCAACAACTATAAGATCAACCTTAAAGCCAAAACCATTCGTAATCACCAGCAATACCTTATTGTTATCACCAAGGCTAAATCTTTCAGCCATCTGCCTGTGTGCCAGTAAAGCATTGCGTTGACCAAAAAGCAGAACGGCATCCAGGAGAATGGCAATGCCCAGCAGTACCAGCAATATATTGGCCAGTGTAAACAAAAAGGGAAAGAAGTAACTAAGCACAAACAAGATGGCTGCGAAGCCAGCTACATAATATGCTGTATTTTGTAAGTATATTGATTTAAACATAAGGATTCCCGTTAGTATAATTTACCGTGGAATATCCATAGCATGAATAATCTGCCTGATTACTTCATCTTCGTTCACCCCTTCCATTTCTTTATCTGGTGTTAATAAGATACGATGTCTCAATACAGGTGTAACCACATCGAGTATATCTTCAGGAGTTACAAAATCACGTCCCTGCAAAGCAGCCATGGCCTTGGATGCATTCATAATCGCCAGGCTTGCTCTTGGTGAGGCCCCCAGGTAGATTGATTTATGATGTCTTGTCTGGTGAACCAGCCGGGCAATAAACTGCAGTAATTTCTCTTCAATAACCAATGTTTTTACCTGCTTCTTTATTTCATTTAACTGGTTTGCATTTAAAACAGGTTCTACCTGGTCCATCACTACGGCGTTCCCTAATTCATGAAACCTGTTGAGGATTTGCAACTCTTCTTCTTCTGAAGGATAAGGAACAACGATCTTAAAAAGAAAACGATCCAACTGGGCTTCGGGCAATCGGTAAGTGCCTTCATGTTCAATAGGGTTTTGGGTTGCCAAAACCATAAAAGGCTGTTCCATTAAATATGTCTTGCCATCAATCGTGGCCTGTCGTTCTTCCATAATTTCAAATAAGGCAGATTGCGTTTTTGCAGGAGCCCGGTTAATTTCATCAATCAAAATAATGTTACTGAAAACCGGCCCTTTCTTAAAATCGAACCCATTCATGGCAGGATCAAAAACAGGCGTTCCCAAAACATCGCTTGGCATTAAATCCGGTGTAAACTGTACCCGTGAAAAGCCCGCATGTAATGAACGTGCAATTAATTTTGCGGTTAATGTTTTTGCAATGCCGGGTACACCTTCAATTAAAACATGTCCATCAGCTAACATAGCGGTGAGAATAAGTTTCACCATTTCGTCCTGGCCAATAATCACTTTCTTTATCTGGTTTCGGATGTCCATCACCGCTTTGTTTAATGCAGTGAGATCGGTACGTTGTTCAAAAATTTGATCTTCCATGTATCAGGTATTTTTATAAAACTTTTCAAGTTGTTTATGAAAATTAGCCAGTTGATTTTCACTGATTGCAGGCGAAGTTTCAATAAATATGATAAACTCCGTTAAATCCTTTATTTCTTTTTCAGGATATCCTGATTTTTGGTGAAGCGTTTTTACAAATTCATCATCGAGCGTTTGTGTCCGGATATAGAATTGATTGCGTACATGATCAAGGAAATACAGCGCCATCTTGTGTGCCAGATTTTTATGATCGCCTTTTTCATGATATAATCTTCCAATCGTTTTTACAAATTCAAGAGAATCATTTTGCACTTTTGGAATAACAGGAATCAATCTTTGTTTTCGCCTGCTTTCCATTAAAACAAAAACCAGTAATGCAGCTATTGCGGTTATTAAACCTGCTTTAAAACCAGGATATTGAAATAAAACACTTAACCATCCTGATTCGTTTTCCTGGTTATTTCCCCATTGCTTATGCAGGTAATATTCATCCCAGATAATTACTTCGGTTGCAGGAGACAAAACAGAAAGCACCTGGTCATAATAATCTTTATTATGCTTATGTAAGATGAAATAATTACTAAATGCCAAAGGGGCCAGGTGCAGAAATATATTTCCTTTACCGGTTTTAAACCGGACAAAATTCGGATCGCCCTCTTCATCTACTGAAAGGATCTGGGTGATTGAACTGTCAAGCTGGTATAAATATGTATCAAATTTTCGGCCTGGATATGCAGCTGATATATTTACCGAAAAGGCAGGTTTATTTAAAGTTAGTTTTAAAGAATCTTTTTGGTCTATCGCATCAAATGAAAAACTGCTTTTGGCTTTTAATGCTTCCATTGCTGTTAATGAAAGTCTTCTTGAACTGATAAAAATATCATTACCCTGGTTAGCAAAATCAATGAGTTCAAGCATTTCGTCTTCATCAGCTAAAAACTGCGGAGATATAATTATGAGCGCCTGCTGGTTTTTTTTATTCTTAAACCACCCACCCTCTCCCGGAAATGATCGGTTCAATAAAATTTCAGCCTTGGGAAACAACCATTTCAGATTTTCAAACGCAACATAAGAACCGTAAGGAATTTTATCCGTTTTTCGCAAGGTTACCCTGTCATCAAATTTTGGTGACCTGTTCTTTGCATTGCCAATAAGCAGGATGATAACGGCTGTTATTAATAAAGCAAACAGGATATATGGAAATATTTTTTTCACGCTTTACTTAATTGCCCGTTGAAGGATTCAAATTTATTTCTTATCAGCATGAACTGGTTGGCTCCTGGTTGCCATTTGCCATACCAGGTATATTCATAAAATTTTACCAGGTCGTTAAAAGCCGGTGCATAATGTGTTCCATATAATTGCATCCTGTAATCAAGATTTGTTAAATCCTGCTGGTAATTAATGATATTATTTTCATCCAAATTTTTCAATAGTTGTAAGAACATCAGGCGGGTTGCCAGGCGATAGTTCTCTGAATTCAATGCTTTTTCAATTTCTGTTTTATAATTGATCTCAAAAATATTCGTCGCCATATGATCACTATCCTGGTCAATTGATTTAGGCGCAGGCCTGAACAGGGATATATTACTACTGGCCAGGTACCATACCAGCACAAATAAAAATCCAACAATGATAATGATCCAAACTAAAGTTTTAAACCATTGTTGATTAACCAGGTTGTATAAGAAACCCGGATCGTTTTCTTTAATTGCTTTTTTTTGCGGGGCATTTTTGGCCAGTTCCGTATACCAGAATGCTTCGTCTTTCTTTAATGAATCAATAATGGAATTTGGGATGTGGCGTGTCTCAAATGAATCTGCCGGATAAGTTAATCCAGTAATACTGGTAAAAATAGTATCTGGCAGCCAGGATTCAATTTCCTCATCATCATAAAATGACTCATTTATATCTGCCGCCGCTAAAGAATCCGGTTGCTCCTGGCCATACATTTCATTGCTTACAAAACAAAAAAGGAAAGCAACAAAAATATTTCGGATATACGAGGACGTTAAAGTCTGATACATTAAATTTCCTCCTGCGTTTTTTCCAATGCAATGCGCCGGGAAAGTCGGATTGGATAAATGATAAAGTAACCTATCAAAAATGCCAATGAAAGCAGCAAAATTGAAATACTAAAAAATATAGGCATTTTGTAATGCCTGGTAACATATCCTTCAAAAAAAGCGGCTATAATAAAAATTGGAACAAGCCCGACAACCATCTTAACTCCATCCTTTGTTCCTTTTTTCAATGCATCCAATCTTGAATGCGTTCCGGGAAATAAAAAGCTTGTTCCCATTACAATTCCTGCTGCACCGGCAAAAATGATGGCAGCGATTTCAAGCGTACCATGAATAAATACAGTTAGAACGGATTGCAGTCCCAAACCTCTTTCAAAGAAAAATTGTTCAAAAGCTCCTATCCGGATGGCTTCTTTAACAATAGAACTGATGGTTAAAATGCCAAAAAATATTCCTTTCACAAAGTACATAAAGGATACTATGATGTTATTGATCATGATACCCATCCAGGTTAAAAAAGCACTGCCTGATTGATAAACCCCAAATGGATTTCCATCGGCAATATTTTTCTCTGTCATATCAACATAACCGTTACCTAATACCTGGCGAACAAATAATTCATCATTTTTAGCAGAGAAAAATCCGACTGCAAAAAATATAGCAAAAAGGATGAAAGTAAAAATGATGATCTTATAATGCCGGTGAATGGTCATGGGAAGGTCAACTTTCCAAAAAGAAATTAACCTGTTCGATTCCTCCTTCCTGTTCTGGTAAATATTTAAATAAAAACGGGCTGCTAATGAATTGATGAATTGCGTAACCTTGCTTGAAGAATAAAAAGTTTTTGCATAAGCCAGGTCATCTACCAGCCTGATAAAGTCTTTTGCCATATCATCAGCATCAGTAGGTGGCGAATCCTGTAACCTTTCCCAGCGTTTCTTATTTTTTTTAATAAATAATGCTTCTCTCAAGTCCTGGTTTTAATGTTGTAAAATAATACATTTTGTCAAGGAGTATAGTAGACATTTATCTTTGCTGAAATATTTGTTTATTTTCAGGCAAGTTTTATGACAGCCATTAAGATTCCTACCAGTTTTAATATTCATCTCGATTTTGAAATCCCCCCATTTCATAAACGGCTTCTTGCATGGATTATTGATCTTTTCATACAAATTTTCTACCTGGTCATCGCCAATAGAATTTATAATGAAATATTTGAAAGCTCGGGTTCATCATTCAGCAATCCATACGACACCTGGGCTATTGGGCTAATGATCACATTGCCATTCTTTATTTATCATGTAGTGATGGAAATCACCATGAATGGACAAAGCATAGGAAAAAAAATAATGCGATTAAGGGTAGTAAATGAAAATGGTGGTAAAGCAAGTATCAGCCAGTTCATTATCCGCTGGCTTATCCGCACATCTGATTATATGATTTTAATGATAATCATTTATGCTCCTTTATATGGGCCTTATGTTTTATATGCCCTGTTAGGAAGTATATTATTGCTAATTGTTGATGTAACAATGGTTACCACTTCAAAAAAAGGACAACGAATTGGTGATATACTGGCACATACAATTATCATCAGCACTTATTCTAAAAAAAGCATAGATGATACTATATTTCTTGAAGTGGAAGAAACCTATGTTCCTTCATTTCCACAGATCATGCAACTAAGTGACCGTGATATAAATTCTATCAAACATATACTGGACACAGCTAATCTTTCAGGTGACTTTGGATTGGCAGAAATGGCCAGTGAGAAAATTAAGAATCACCTGAAGATCACAACCTCTCTATCCCCTTTTGAATTTTTAAAGGTTTTATTGAAAGATTATAATTACCTCTCTGTTAATTAGGAATGCAAAGCGTTTGTTTCTTATTCCACAAATGCTTTCAAATAAAAAAAAACGCAGAGATAATAAAATATCCCTGCGATTAATTAATATAAAATGATATTAACCCATTGCTGCAGCACCAACCAATGCGATCAACAAAATAATAGCGTAAATAGAAATCATAATAATGGTAACGATTCCGAAAAAGCGGAACATAGATTTCAGGTTTTGAAACGAAGTGGTTAATGCCATTTGGTCATTGGATGAAAGAGCCAGCTTCATTTTATTTGCAAAACGAAACAGGAATAAACAAGGAATAAAATAGATAGCAGCAATGATCACATAGAAAAAAGCCATACCGGCTCCCATGGCTGATGACATTCCACCTAGTTCTTCTAATTCTCCCGTATTAGCAAACATTGAAAAAATGCTCCCGGCAAAAAAACCTATCAAAACGATTAATCCGCACATTACAAAGCCCACAATTGAAAGAAAACGTGCCCACCGTGCGGTATCAGCTAAGTCTCCCTTGTTGTTTTCATTAATAGCAAGTCCGAATAAAGAAGATGATTCTGGGAATTGATTTTCCATTTTGTAGTTTAGTTTTAGTTGGCTTAAAAATAACAGCACTCTTTTACATTTGCAAATATTCTCCTTTAATAATATTCACATGATATAAATGTAATACCTAACCGTAAATAAAAATAATCAATATGCCCGTGCAAATAGAACCCGCTGGGTTGACGGATTGCCGGTAAGAATACACTTTCCATCCTCCGTTTTATTATCCAAAGGTATACAACGAATAGTGGCTTTGGTTTTTTCTTTAATGGCATCTTCTGTTTCTGCCGTACCATCCCAGTGAGCGGAAATAAAACCACCTTTTTCATCCAGCAATCTTATAAACTCATCCCAATCATTGGCCGGCGTAATATGTTCCTGCTGATATTGTTTAGCCTTATTAAACATGCTTTGTTGAATATCATCCAGCAAAACTGTTATATGTTCCGCTAATCCATCCAGGCCAATGCTGCGTTTTTCTTTAGTATCACGCCTGGCTATTTCAACAACATTGTTTTCAAGATCACGTGCACCTAAGGTAATTCTTACAGGTACGCCTTTCATTTCATATTCGGCAAACTTCCAACCCGGGCGGTTGTTATCATTATCATCATACTTAACACGTATACCCGCATTTTTAAGTTGTTTGATCAACTTATCGGCCTCTTCATCCACTTTTGCTTTTTGCTCTTCACCTTTAAAAATGGGAACGATCACAACCTGTAAAGGGGCAATTTTTGGAGGCAGTATTAAACCCTGGTCATCACTATGCGCCATAACCAAAGCACCCACCAATCGCGTACTTACGCCCCAGCTGGTGGCCCACACATATTCCAGTTTATTTTCTTTACTTAAAAATTTTACATCAAATGCTTTGGCAAAATTCTGTCCAAGAAAATGGGAAGTGCCCGCCTGCAATGCTTTTCCATCCTGCATTAAAGCTTCAATGCAATAAGTATCTTCAGCACCTGCAAATCTTTCACTGGCAGTCTTTACACCGCGAATAACCGGTAGTGCCATATATTCTTCTGAAAATTGAGCATAGACCTCCAGCATCTGGCGGGTTTCAGCAACAGCTTCTTCCGCAGTTGCATGAGCAGTATGCCCTTCCTGCCAAAGAAATTCTGCGGTTCTTAGGAATAAACGGGTACGCATCTCCCACCTTACTACATTGGCCCACTGATTTATCAGCAATGGCAGGTCACGATATGATTTAATCCAATCCTTATATGTGTTCCAGATAATCGCTTCGCTGGTTGGCCTAACGATCAGCTCTTCTTCCAGTTTGGAATCCGGATCAACCACCAGGGTGCCTTTTTTATCCGGATTTGCTTTTAAGCGATAATGTGTTACTACGGCGCATTCTTTTGCAAAACCTTCAGCATGACCTTCTTCTTTTTCCAAAAAACTCTTTGGAACAAATAATGGAAAGTATGCATTTACGTGGCCTGTATCTTTAAACATGCGATCCAGCTGATCACGCATATTCTCCCATAACGCATAGCCATAGGGTTTAATGACCATACAACCCCGTACAGCTGAATAATCTGCCAAACCTCCTTTTAAAACAAGGTCATTATACCATTGAGAATAGTCCTGCGACCGCGAAGTAATTTCTTTACTCATTGTAGATTTATCTGTTTATTTTTTGCCTTTTTGATAGCTAAAAAAACGGTTTAAAAAAGCACTTTTCTTTACCATTTAGTTAACAGCAAATTTTGCATTTTTACATTGTGATGGCTAAAGATGCAAACCTTAAAGCTTGCATTCAAGTGGCACAAATGTAGTAACTTCAATTATAAACCGAATAAACTCATTGCCATGAAATCTTCAATTTTACTTTTGGCATTCGCTTCACTGGTTATCAGCAGTTGCACAACAGCATATAAAACTGGTCAAACCCCTGACGATGTATATTTTTCCCCGGAAAGACCTGCCAATGAATACGTACGTGTTGAAAAAGAAAATGACCGTTATTATGAGGGTAGCGACGAATATTATGAAGACCGTTACCTGCGGATGAAAGTAATGAACCGTACAAGGTGGTCAAATCTGGATGATTATTATTATTACAATCGCTATAATTATTCTTACAATAATATTTATTATAACAACCCCTGGAATCCATACCATTACTGGAACCATTATTACAATCCGTACAACACCGGTGTAATCATTCTAAATCCAAAAACCAGCACCACTAATGCAGGTCCAAGGAGAATTAATTTGAATGCTTATAATAACAGCCAGTTGATGAATAATAATTATTCCAATCCAAAAGTGCAGAATAATGGTTACCGCCCTTATACACCATCCTCATCGAGAAGTAATTCACGGGCACGTAATGCAGATGCAGGCAGGGGTTTAAGAGACCTGTTTGGAAACAGCAACAGCAGCAGCAATAATAATTCAAATAACAATACCCCATCACGCAGCAGCACGACAACAAGCAGCAGCAGTAGCAGTAGCGGAAGCAGCAGTGGAAGTTCTGCTCCGAGAAGAAAGTTCTAGATTCATAAGACCACTGGTTTCATTTTTTAGTAAAG
>CAMPGG010000076.1 GCA_946885335.1 uncultured Chitinophagaceae bacterium | reverse complement strand
TTGTTAAACCGTAAAATGACTTCGGATTTATACGGGTAAATAAATTTATCTGACTGGAGAGGTTTCTATCTGTTTTTGAGCGGTCAAATTTTTAATTGTTGAATGGATCAATTCTTCTAATTGACCAGGGTTTTCGGTGGGGAAAGTATAATTAAAAAGATTTGCTTGTTCCATGCTTTTTGTCAAAGAAAAATGATGTTGATCCACACTATAAATAATTTTTTTAGCAGATAAAAAACCGGCTAAATATTCCTGCTCAGTTTGTCCCGGTGTTGGAACCAGGATCGATTTCTTTTTCAGTCGTGCAAGATCCATTATTGTACTGTACCCGCATCTGCCTATAATAAAAGAAGCTTCCAGCATCAGTTTGTTCAGTTCATTGGCAGGTAAATGATTGTAAACTTTCGCATGCGGCTCCATGTCTATTTTGTCTTTACTGGCAGGTAAACCGCGAACAATGATGACCTGCTCCCGCAGGTTTTTTATTTCATTAAAGATCTTTTCTTCAAAGATGGTGCGTTGTGGTTCAGGACCAGACAACAGTATAAGCAAATGCTTTTCTTTTTTTTCTGTAGCATCTTCTTTAAACCTGGATAACCATCCGGTATAATAAACGGGGATGGCAGGTTTGATGTCTGGGTGAGAAAGTTCACCGCCTAATCCATTTTCCTTTTGATCAGGAACCCAGCAAGCATTAAACTTTTCAATAAACCGGTTATGCATTTTTTGGATTAACCGGTTAATGTTTTTCCCAAATGGCGAACGAATATATAATTGATGTGTTATTAATATGCTGAACACATTTGGATGATACAGGCCATAGCGGTTATCAGAAATGATCACTTGTGGGTTATGTTCATGTACAATTTTGTACAGCCAATTATTTTCTTTTTTTATGATGGAGTGTAAATAAGGTAATTGCATGAGTAATTTCCACATGAATAGGCGATGGTGTTGACTATATTTCACATTATAGCCTTCAAGATCCACGAAAGTTAAATGTGGAAATTCCGCCTGTAACAGCATTTTTTGGTTAGCGTTACCTGCCAGTAACACCTGGCATCCGGCAGTTAAAAATGAATGAATAACAGGTATTACCCGGGTAGTATGTCCTAAACCCCAGTCAAGCGGTGCAATCAATACCTTTAAAGGAACACTGTGATTTGAAGCTGGGATAATTTCCGGGTTATTTTTTTTCACAATTAAGTTTTACATACTATTTTGTTTGTAAAATAGTTTAATTTAGAAACATGCATATAATGGCAAGAAACAAAATTTGGCTGGCCCTTTTATTGATAGTATTAACTACAACAGCTTGTAATAGAAATTATTATTCAGGATCTGGAAAGAAAAGTAGTAACTGCGGATGTCCCGCACAAAATTGATGGTTGACTAAAAAAGTTGAACGTTGAAGAATGAATTAAACCGCGATTTACTTGTATTGTTCAAAAACCAATTTTTGTCCGAGCAGGCTTTTGAGCATGAGGTGGAATCCCTGAACAGCATTTTGATCAGGGCCGAAATTCCTGATGCTTTTTGCATGGCTCATGAATTGGTTTGCCGAAACAAAATCACACAAAAGCCTTTGAAGATCCTCAAGGCCTGCAGGCATTTTCATTTGCCTCCATTTCATTTTCTTATCAATAAAAATTAGGGTTATTGCAGCTTTTTAAGTGCAGACCTTAGTTGACCAATCATCTGGTCTATCTCCTCTTTCTTACAAGTTCCTACACTTAAACGATACCAGTTACTGGTTTTGGGAGCACCAAATGCATAAAATGGAACAACTGCCAATTTAGCCTCATCCAGAATATAACTGGTAACTTTTTCCTGGTTATCTAAAATCTCACCATCCGCCGTTTTTTTACCTGCCAGGTTCAACTGTATGGTCAGGTAAATGGCCGCTTCCGGGGCAATCGCTTTAACGGCATATCCTTCCTCATTCAGCTGTTGAAAACCTTTATATATCTCTTGTAATCTAAATTCAATTTCCTTCTTAAAGTTCGCCAGGTATTGATCTATCGCTTTAGGATTTTTTAAAAAACGGGCCACGGCTTTTTGTTCTGCCATGGGTGCCCAAGCGCCTACATGAGTTAATATCATGCGCATTTTAGCAATCACTTTTTTGGGTCCGAGTGCCCAGCCCACCCGAACACCGGTAGCAGCAAATACTTTACTGATGGCATCAATGTAAATGGTGTACTCCTTCATAGCTGGCCGTAAATTAACCGGGTCGTAATGACTAATGTCCCCGTAGGTCAGGTGCCAGTACATCTGGTCGTACATCACATATAATTTCTTTTCATCATCGCCCCGGCGCTCATTTTCGGCTAATACCATATCGCAAATAGCTTCCAGTTCCTCTTTGCGAAATGTTGTGCCCGTTGGGTTTTGTGGTGAACATAGGGAAAGCAAACTGGCCTTTTGAATATGCGGCCTGATTTCATCCGCCGTAGGCATAAAATTATTCTCAGCGCTTGCTTCAATTACAATATGCTGCCCGTTTACAAAATGCGTATAATGATTATTATTCCAGGAAGGCACGGCATAAATGACCTTGTCATTCACATCACAAACAGCCCTGAATAATGCATAGATCAATGGTCTGCCACCGGCAGAAACCAGCACTTCATCCAGGGCATAGGTCAATCCTTCTCTTTCTTTAATGAATTCGCTGATAGATTCGCGTAAGTCAAGATTACCTTCTGCTGCAGGATAATTAGTAAAATGGTGGCGATAGGCAGATACTATTTCATCTTCTAATTCCTTAGGTATAGGAAAACAGGAAGGGTCAAAATCACCCACAGTAAAATTGAAGATCTTTTCGCCATTGCGAATCTTTTCCCTGATAACTCCTCCCAGGCTAACAATTTCAGACCCAATTAAAGTTTCGGACAAGTGAGATAATTTCATAACCAGATTTTTACCTTAATAATAGTTACCGGGATAAGTTCGGTTCTGGCAAATGTAAAAGAAATAAGACACCGGCATTTACAGGAATGGGAAAATTAAAATGATTTTCATCATTAACAGGTGAAGGTTTTTTAGAAAAGAAAAAACCACGACAATTATAAAAATCGCCGTGGTTATTATTTATTTTTTTTGAGAAATTATTTCACGACCTCCAGTAACTCCACATCAAAGATCAGCGTAGATCCCGGAAGAATATGGGCACCTGCCTGTCTTTCTCCATAAGCCAGTTCAGAAGGAATAAATAAACGCCATTTAGATCCGGTATTCATTAACTGGAGAGCTTCCACCCAACCTTTGATCACCCCGTTAACGGGGAAAGTAGCGGGTTGTCCACGCTCAACAGAGCTGTCGAATACGGTTCCATCTATCAAAGTTCCATGATAATGGCATTTTACTTTATCGCTGGCTGTTGGTTTGGGGCCGGTACCTTCTGTCAACACCATGTATTGCAATCCGCTGGGAAGCGTTGTTACACCCGGTTTTGATTTATTCTCGGCCAGGAAAGCCAATCCGGCAGTTTTTACTTTTTCCATTTTTTCTCCTTTGATCTTTTGTAAATAGTTAGAAATACTCATATTGATTTGTTCATCTGATAATGCACAATTGTTTTTCATTACATCTTCAATCGCTTTTGTAACCAGGGCGATGTTAAGCTGGTTAATTCCCTGGCTTTTGTAATAATTGGCCAGGCTGGCTCCCATTGCATAACTCACCGAATCGGATTCAGATTTCATTTGTGCGTTTGTTGGTTTTGCATTCTGGGCAAATAAAACGCTTGTCGAAGCCATTATGAGCAATAAGGAAAAAACGATTTTTTTCATGTATGATAGGGTTATTTAGGGCAACAAAATAATGAAAAAGAAATGGAAAGGTTCGCCTTTATTAAGCGAACCTTTTGTGAAAAATGATACAGTATTATAAAGGTTTATAATCAGTGAATAGATTAATATCCGTAGAATTAACCTGTTGCTGGTATTTTTTCCAATGACCGCTATAAAAATGATTTGCTTTATCTACAGCCTGGGCAATTCCCTCTTCAGCCATTTGCACTAAAGCCATTTCCTGTTCTCCAGGGGTTACCGCTTTTGAAGTGATATACTGCATGGCCTGTTGAATTTTGGTCAGGACTGTAATATCACCAGATCGTACGATACCTTGTCTTTCATCTGATTTCCCCCGTATAAACTCTCTAAGTGTTTTAAGTGAATCCAGTGTAGCCGTTCCGGCTTTACGAAGCGAATCTATTTTTGCGCCTTCCAAACCTTTGAGCTGCGATTGAATTTTTTCAACCACTTCTTCTGATTCTGAAATGCGGTCAAGGATCTCCGTTACCTTGTCGGCATTTTTTCTTAAGCCTGCCTGCAGGTCCCTTTGGGATTGTTTAATGGCTTTGCGATCACCTAAACGCGGATCACTTTTCACGGTAATATAACTGGAATCAGATTCGCCTCCGTAACTAATAACCACTTTATACCTACCGGGGAATACATCGTAGCCCCGTGGTTCAGGAGCATTGGGACGCGGTTTGGGTGAGCCGGGATTACGGAATCCTTTTTCATCCATACCCCAAAAAAATCGATTGTACCCTTCCGTTCCATTCATTTGTAATGTCCGGATCAGTTCATTCTGTTCATTATAAAAACGGGCCACTACTGAGTCTTTACTGTTGCGACCATTTCTTCCTCTTTGCGTTTGTGCATTGGCGGTAGCTTTATTTTTAGTGGCATCATTTGCAGATGATGAAGGATGAATAAAATAAGCAATCGCGGCTCCACGGGAACGGTTCTCTCCATTATACAAACCATAATTACTCCAATCATATCCTGTTGCGGCACGATATTGCGCCTGGTAAGCATCATTGGGTTTAAAAACAGTTATTTTTTTAGCTGTACTGAAACCGTTTTTAGCGGCATGGCGCAGCGGCCTGATATCATCTAAAATCCAAAGTGCCCGGCCAAATGTTCCGATCACTAAATCAGCCTCTCTTTCCTGGATCACCAGGTCATAAGTAGAAACTGAAGGATAACCATGTTTCCATTGTTCAAAGTTTGCCCCATTATCAAAGCTTACCCATAATCCATTTTCTGTTCCGACAAAAAACAGGTTGGGTTCCTCCGGGTCCTGCAGTACCGTTAATGCATAACCGTAAACTTTTTTGTCATCAACCATTCTTGTCCAGGTTTTTCCATAATCAGCCGTACGGTAAATATAAGGTGTGAAGTTCCCGCGCCGGTAATCATTGACCACTACGAAAGCCTCGCCGGCATTATGTTTTGAAGTTCGGATCTGTGGTATCCATGCACCTGCCGGCATGCCAGGTAATTTTCCTCTGAAGTTGGTCCAGGTTTTTCCGCCATCCCGGGTTAATTGAACATTGCCATCATCTGTACCAACCCAGATCACTCCTTTTTCTTTGTAAGAAGGAGCGATGGTTATAATCGTATTATGCGTTTCCGCACCGGTAATGTCCAGGGTAAGTCCACCGGTTTCACCTGTTTTTTTCTGAATTTCTTTATCATCCGTCGTCAGGTCGGGAGAAATGGTTTGCCAGCTGGCACCTTTATTATTGCTTTTATGCAGGTATTGACTTGCATAGTAAATGGTGTTATTGTCAAAAGGATCCTGTGCAATAGCTGCATTCCAGTTAAAACGAAGTTTGTTTGTATCTAATGCTGGTGGTTTAAGGAACCAGCTCTCACCTGTTTCCCAGTTCCGGCGACCCAGGTTTCCACCCTGGCTCATGGAGTATAACCAACTGGCATCATCCGGATCTGGTACCACATCAAATCCATCACCACCACCTACATTGTGCCAGTAATAATTCCGGATGCCACCATTGATCCAGGTATATGCCGGGCCGTGCCAGCTGCCATTATCCTGCATGCCTCCCATTACATTGTAGGGAATTTCATTGTCTACATTGATATGGTAAAACTGGCCAACGGGTATCTTATCATCAAACACCCAGTTTTTTCCCCGGTCACGGGAGATGCCAATACCGCCATCATTTCCATCAATAATAAAATCCGGATCTTCCGGGTGTATCCACCAGGCATGGTGATCGGGGTGAATACCGAAATAGGGTAATAAAGTGCTGAATGATTTTCCGGCATCCTCACTAACGGTGACGGTTGAGTGAATATCGTAAATGCGGTTTTCGTTTTTGGGATCCACATAAATTTCCTGGTAATAGAAAGGACGGTCAGTAACCTCGCCTGGATTGTTGTTTATCATTTTCCAGGTGAAGCCTCCATCATCACTGCTGTATAAACCATTTTTTGTAGCCTCAATTTTGGCATAAACCCTGGTTGGCATGCTGGCGGCAAAATCAATTCCAATACGGCCAAGCGGACCTGCGGGTAATCCATCTTTCGCTTCCAGTTTTTTCCAGTTCTTTCCGCCATCAATCGTAATATATAAACCACTGCCACCACCACCACTGGTAAAATCATAGGGTGTGCGGCGATGCTGCCACATACTGGCAATTAATTTATTGGGATTGGAAGGATCCATTACCAGTTCGGCACAACCCGTTGTATCATTTACATACAGGATCTTTTGCCAGGTTTCTCCACCATCCGTGGATTTAAATACACCTCTTTCAGGATGGATGCCAAAAGGATTTCCAATAGCGCCGGCATAAATAATATTTGGATCTGTAGGGTCGATAATTACCCGGTGAATGTTCCTGGTTTTTTCCAGTCCCATGCGGTTCCATGTTTTACCTGCGTCCAGGCTTTTAAAAATCCCTTCACCAATATTGAGTGAGTTGCGGGGATTGCCCTCACCGGTACCAACCCAAACAATGTTTGGATTGCTTTGCTGAATAGCAATAGACCCGATATTCTGAGTGGGCTGTTCTTCAAAGACCGGCGTCCAGCTATGACCGCTGTTTTCTGTTTTCCATACACCACCCGATGCAGCTCCCAGGTAAATAATATTGGGATCTTTTAATACCACATCAATGGCTGTAATACGACCGCTCATACCCGATGGGCCGATATTACGCGGTTTCATGTCCTTAAAATCTTTTAATGAAACTTTTTGCGCCTGCAACACTTGCAATGCAGCAATGAAAAATGTAAAAAGTAAAATGTATTTCCTCATGTATGATTGATTTGATCTTTAAACATACTTAATACTGAAAAGGACAGCAAAATAAATTGTTAAATGGTAATGAATTAAAGTATTTAATCTTTTGTCTAATATAAAAATCAGTTATTGCTGTTGAAACATCAAAGTATTTTTATATTATTACATTTACTTTTTAGAAGGACGATATTCATAACAGAATAAATAAAACACTTAATACAAAAAACACATGAAAAGATCTTATTCCATTATGCTGGGAGCTGCATTGGTTGTGGCCGGAGCCATGGCTTTTAAACCGAAGCCTGTTGATGTAAACCAATTCTCAATGGCTGGCGAAAAAATTCAATTAAAAAATGAGCCAGCTACATGGGGCTTTGATGCTAAGCATAGTAATGTGGCTTTTAATGTAAATTATATGGCGATATCACAGGTAAGTGGTCGCTTTAATACTGCCAAAGGATCCATGGAAAGCAGTAAAGCAGATTTTTCTGATGCTAAAATTCAATTTACCGTTGATGCCGCATCTATTGATACGGATGATGCGGGTAGGGACAAACACCTGCAGTCAGATGATTTTTTCAGTGCAGAAAAATATCCAACCATTACATTTACCAGTACTTCATTTAAGCCTTTAGGAAATAATAAGTATGAGTTGAAAGGGGATCTAACGGTAAGGGACATTACCAAACCAATTACCTTTGAAGTAAAACATGGAGGCAATGTTAAAGATGCAAGGGGAAATATCCGTGCAGGTTTTATGGCCCGTGGCGAAATGAATCGATTTGATTATGGCATTAAGTGGGACAGTAAAACGCCGGAAGGCGGATTGGTAGTTGATGAAAATGTGGAGATCGTATTAAATATTCAAATGCGCCAGGCAGCAGCCAAACCACAGTCTTAAAAAATTAATTTATTAATATTAAATCCCTTTCCATTTTGGAAGGGGATTTTTTATGAGCCACCTAAGGGACTCGAACCCCCGACCTGCTATTTACGAAACAGCTGCTCTACCAACTGAGCTAAGATGGCTTTGAGTAGTGAAAGTATCAAATTATTTGATTTTGGAAAAGTGAAAGAGATGAACAGAACTTAAGCAGGAGGTGTTTTATTTACAGCAGGCTTTCTCCCTAATGAATAAGGTCTTAAATATTTTAATGAATGCCAGCTTTAAAGATGTGAGTATGTTCATCATGATCTTTCAAAGTTAGCCGTTGGAGTAATAATATTGGAAACCTGTTTGTTAAATCCTTAGGATTTGATCAACTCTTGTAAAGTAATAGCATTAAAAGCGGCATAACCATGCTGGTCATTATCAAAATATACATAAACATCTAATCCATTTTTCATCCATTGCTTGCAGTTAGCCGCCCATTTTTTAAGGGTTGCGGTGGTATAACTTCCCTGGTATTTATCACCGGGTCCATGCAGTCTTATATATACAAAATCAGCTGTAATTTCTATAGGTGAAGTATGCCCGGCCAGTTCATAAATACAAAAAGCGCATTGATGTTGTTTTAATAATTCATATACTTCTTTTTTATACCAGCTGGTATTTCTGAATTCAAATGTATACCTGTAACCATATGGGATCTTTTCCAAAAACTCTTTGAACCTTTCAATATTCACCATCCATCCCGGTGGTAATTGGAATAATATTGGTCCTAACTTGTCTTCCAGTTGATTCACCCTTGATAATAAGAGTGATATACTGTCATTATTTACATCCAGTTTTTTTAGGTGGGTGATATAGCGGCTGGCTTTTATTGCAAATAAAAAATCTTTTGGAGCAGCCAGGTACCATTGTCTGAAAGTTTTTTCAGCAGGTAGTTTATAAAATGAATTATTGATTTCTACCGTATCAAAATATTTTACGTACTCATTAAATTGTTTGGAACCTTTTATATTTTCAGGATAAAAGGTTCCGGTCCAGTGTTTATAGTGCCAACCCGATGTGCCAATATATATCTTGCCCTTACGTTTTGACATGCGAATAATTTTGCTCTCTGGGGAGCGTATTTGTGAATCGATAATAGATTCAATATTGTTTTTTATTTAGGCTTTTGTATTTATTGAATAAAAATATCCTGCCATTATATTTTTTAATTTTTTAGATACATACATAACCAAAAAAAGCAGCGTTTGAACCGCTGCTTTTTATATCAAAAACCTAAGGTTTATTTCTGCAGTACGAGTTTCCTTAATATTCTTTTGTCATTAACTGTGATTTCGCAGAAGTAAGTTCCGTTTGCCAGGTTTGATCCGTCTATGCTGAAATTTTGCAAACCAGCCATCCGTTCGCCTTCGAAAACTTTTTTGATAATACTGCCTTTATTATCAAAAAGCCGGATGCCAATTTTTTCCGTTTGTTGCAGGTTGAACTGTATGGTAACGTTTGTGCTGAAAGGATTTGGGAAAACTTTTAATTGTAAAATATTTTCCGCTTCATCATTAACAACTGGCTTTTGCATGGGTTGATCTGCCATTTCACCAACATAATATGGTCTCATCATTTCATGATCTTCATGAGAAAGAATATGGCAGTGCCAAACATATAATCCTTCAATATCAAATTTTGCGATCACCCTGGTTACTTCACCGGGAAACATTACCCAGGTATCTTTCCATCCTGCTTCATCCGCACCCGGAGATTGGGGTTGTCCAATCACCCTGATATTTGATGGTTTGCCATTTTCTTCATCAACATCCGCATGAAATTTTTGGCGGTTAATTAATTGCATAGACACCATATGAAGATGTATAGGATGCGCATCCATGGTCTCATTGTAAATCTCCCAAATTTCGGTGCTGTTAAGCATGGGGTTTTCAGTTATGGGATCATGCCATTCCATTACACCATTATCTACTGTTCCTAACATTGGTTTCAACCGGCCATATTCATCTTCGGCTTCAAACAATATCAGTTTTCTTGGTTCCAGGTTGGTTTGGAGTGGAACAATTGGCGCACGAAGCGTTGCAGGAAACTGGGTGAGCGGGTATAAAGCATTCAATGGTTTGCTGACCCTAAATGCCATGATGCGCCCGGTTGTTTGCGGATCTACTGCGGAACCTTTAGGAAAAGGTGTTTTAGCATTATTTTTTACAATGATGGTTTGTCCTTGTAATGATGGATGAGAAAAATCCAGGATGATATCTTTTCTTTCACCGGGGGCAATCATCATTTGGGTCATTGGAACAGGTGATGGAAGAAAACCATTATCCGTACCAATCTGGGTTATTTGCTGTCCGCTGGAAAGCGATAAATTATAAAAGCGGGAATCAGATCCATTTAATATTCTGAACCTGTACTGCCGGGGTTCAACATCCAATACTGGCCAGGTCATCCCATTTACCAAAATAAAATCGCCAAAGAACTCGGGTAAAATAGTCGGTGAGGGAATTTCTTCATCATTTTCTTCATCATCATCCCCGTTTTCAGGAGTTGATGGAATAAATAATTGTCCATCAACAGTGAACATCCTGTCCTGGATGGCTAAACCAAGGTCATAAGGCGCTGCTGGTAATTTGCCTGTGCTTTGCAGGTTCATTTCATTTTCATCGGTCAATAAATAATATCCTGCTAACCCGGCATATACATTTAAACGGGTTATTCCCAGCGCATGATCGTGATACCAAAGTGTTGCTGCTTCCTGGTCATTTTGATAGTAATATGGTTCCACATCACCTTTTATAAATCCATGACCTTTTTTTGTAAAATTGGGTGTAAACCAGGCATCGGGTAATCCATCACTTGCAGATTCCGTATGGCCACCATGCAAATGGGAAACAACCGGTACACCGTAGCTGCGCCATCCTGGTTCATCATTAAAAGACCAGTGAATGGATTCGTCAATGGGCAATAAATGTGGCAAGGGATTATTGAATCCGTCAACCAGGTTGTTTCTCCAAAAAACCTGGATGGGAACATTTTCTTTAGCCAGGATCGTGGGGCCGGGGTAAGAACCGTTGTATCCCCAAACGGTAGTTTGCAAAGGTTGATTTGAAACGGGATTTCTTAATCCTAACCATTGGTCAAACTGGCTGATGCCAATGGTAAACAACCCGCCATTACGGCCATCAATAACCGAAGGTATTGGTAAAGGATTAACGAACTGGGTTTGCGATTTAGGATCCAGCAATTGCACCTGTGCAAATACTGGAATGTTCAAGCTTATGAATAATATAAGGCTTGATAAGCAGCTAACCTTTTGCATAAAATAAGGTTTTGGTTGATGAAGAAAACGTACTTCAAATTAGCATGCTTTATAATCAGAAATGTTGATCCTTGTTAGCAGTTGATATGATTTGGAAGGGTTAGAATATTTATACAAACCGGATGGTATTAATTTTTAATCGTTACCCATGTATTTTGCAGCCCGATTCTTTTTACCAGTTCATAAAAAATTTTTGCATTATCCGGATGCATTCTGATACAGCCATGAGATGCTCTTCTTCCTAATTTGGAAAAATTGCCTGGCGTAGTCCCATGTATGGCATATCCACCTTTTACAAAAACGGCATAGGGCATGTTTCCCAATCCCTGGTAATTACCGCCGGGAAATTTTTTAGAAGTATACTTTTTAAATATTGGACCTGCAGGCCTTGTATTTAAGTTAGGCGTTTCAAACCCCCTGATGCCGGTTGATACTTTAAAACTATCGGCAAGTTCTCCATCGATGTATAAGTTTAAAATTTGTTTGGATTTCAGGATCTCTGCAAAAAGAAAGCATTCATTTTTTTTACAGGTGGACGATTTGCTGATCTTCCTGTTGTTCAAAAAAGAATCCAGTTCATTCACATTTAATTGGAGGATGTACTTCTCAGCATTTAATGTATCCGAATGCGCAAATTCAGTCAATTCCTTATTCCATAAAGTATCATATTGCATTAAGAGTGAATCCAAAGGATCTTTGCCCGGGATAAAAACGTTGGCATCAAAAACATTGCTTGTATCCTGGTGTAAAGTATCATCCCGTACACTGATAGAATCTTTAAATTTTTCGTATATAAAATGGGAGGGTAAAATATTTCTTTGTCCTGGTTTGCATGATTGAAACAGGAGAGCCGTTAACATCAGAACAGCCATTGAAATGCAGAAATGTATTCTTGTGATCATGGCCTGTGTTTATGAAAATCCTGGCAGGAGATTTCCAACTACTGGGTTTTCTATTTTATTAAATGTCTGCCTTCTAATCCTACATTATGCTATTGGGTATCATGAATGGAAATGACAATGATCAGTTTACTTTTATTAGGTAAATCTTGTAAAGTTGATCAATGTCGATTTTCGGTGAAACCATCCTGAACCTTTATCTTTAAAGGATAAAAAAAACCGTATGAAGCGTCATTTGTTCTTCCTCCTGATTTGCTCTTGTTTATCCTTTTCAGGCATTGCACAACAAACACAAAAACCCCCCTTGCATGGTAAAAGCTGGATGGCTATTACGGGGAAACCACTTGCTGCAACAGCAGGAT
>CAMPGG010000075.1 GCA_946885335.1 uncultured Chitinophagaceae bacterium | reverse complement strand
ATTAAAAATTTGACCGCTCAAAAGCAGATAGAAACCTCTCCTACCTGACAATTTTAGCAACGCTAATAAATTTAATTACCCGTATATATCCGAGGTCATTTTACGGTTTAATAAATGAAAAAGCTGCAATCGGGATAATTAAAGTAGAAAAATAAAATATTTGGTTAACGGGCCCGTTAACCAGTTGTCTCGTTAATGAGATTCCTAAATCCAACTTTTATGAAAAAATATTTACCTGCCAGTTTATGCACCTTATTCATCAGCATGGTTCTTTTTTCCTGCACACCAAGTTATGAGGACCTGGGTGAAAATAACATTGGTGAAGTTTTAATTAAACATCAATGGAATGTTCAGGTTATAAATTCAAATACGAATACATCTTACAACTTCGAAGATTTTACACTTTTATTTGACAAAGGCGGGCTGGCTGTATTTAATATGGACCAAACCCAGGTGAAAGGCAACTGGAATATGATCAATGAAAAGGTAAATCTCCAGTTAAATGCAACTGAAATAAGTGTAAAACAATTAAACCGGAGTTGGAATGTTGTAGAAAATAAATCCGGCAGCATTCGCTTTGTTTGCACTGATCCAACTTCCGGAGAACAATTGTTACTAACTAAAAATTAAACCTGGTTCGATTTAGGATAATCGAAAAACAGGAAACTTTTACTGGATGTAGAAAACTGCGCCCAGTCGTCTGTGTCCACTTGTACGGCAAATACCGAACAGGTGGGCATATTATCTATGTTTATGTCCGTTAGTGAACTGGCGAAAGAAGTAATACCTGGATTATGAGAGAATAAAGCGATAACATTCCACTTCTTTTTTGCATTTTCAATCACCTCTAAAAAATCTTCTTCATTTGCATGATAAAGATTTTCTGCCAGTATAACATCTCCTTTATCGAATCCATATGCTTTTAAGAAACGGGTGGCTGTTTTTTGCGCTCTTTTTGCGGGGCTTGAAATAAATGCGTTGATCTTAATTTTCCTTTTCAATAAACGATCTGCCATTTCAGGAGCATCCTGTTTACCGCGTTCGTTCAATGGCCTGTCAAAATCATCTAAACCAGGGGTTGCCCAACTACTTTTTGCATGTCGTATTAAAAGAAGTGTTTTCACATTTAAATTTTTAGCCGTTGATACCTGTCTTTTGCACGTTCAAATTACGTAAAACTTATTAGTATCGTAAAAGTGAACGGTATTCAACAGTCGAATATCAATATCCTCTTACATTTTTTCCATCCATATAATTCATAAATGCTTTATTCACCACGCGGTTACCACCAGGCGTTGGATAATTACCGGTGAAATACCAGTCACCGGTGTTGGTAGGGCAAGCCTCGTGTAAAGATTCGATGGTTTGGTATATAACGTCAACGGGTACCTGCACATCTGCGGGTGTTATGAGCTCCGCGATTTTTTTCGATAACTGTTCAGGAGTAAAAGATTTGTAAACCTGCTTCACCACATTTTCAGTATGGAGTTGATTATTCCGTTGCAGATCTTTGCATTTCTCATGTAATTCCTTCAGAAACTCCAGCCTGCCTTCTTCTTTCAATAATTCAATAGCAGCATTGAATGCAATGAATTCACCCAATTTACTCATATCAATTCCATAACAATCAGGATATCGGATTTGCGGCGCACTTGAAATTACAACTATACGTTTGGGTGATAAGCGGCTGAGCATGCGAATAATGCTTTCCTTTAAAGTAGTGCCGCGTACAATGGAATCATCAATGACCACCAATGTATCCACATCCTTTTTTACCGTTCCGTAGGTAATATCATACACGTGTTGAACCATTTCATTCCGGCCTACATCCTGTGTAATGAAGGTGCGCATTTTTACATCCTTGATGGCAATTTTTTCAATCCGTATTCTGCGGTTAACCATCTCCGACAGTTTTTCTGCATCATACTCTTTACCCCAACTTAAAATGCGTTCAATCTTTATTTTATTCAGGTAATCTTCCATCCCTTTCAGTAAACCATAAAAGGCTACTTCCGCGGTATTGGGGATAAATGAAAAAATAGTATTCTTCAAATCATGATCAATACTATCTAAAACCTGTTTGCTTAAATTATATCCCAGCCTGGATCTTTCCCTGTAAATTTTTTCATCACTGCCTCTTGAAAAATAAATACGCTCAAAGCTGCAGGCTTTCCTTTCTTTTGGTTCCACGATTTGTTCTATGCTGCAACCGCCTTTCGCATCCGCAATCAGCGCATGACCAGGCATCAATTCCTTTACCTGGTTTTCCTCTACATGAAATGCTGTGCGGATCGCTGCTCTTTCAGAGGCCGCAACAATCACTTCATCATCGCTATAATAATAAGAAGGGCGAATGCCATGCGCATCCCTGAAAACAAAACCAGTTCCGTTACCAGTAAGACCACCCACATGATAACCACCATCAAATAATGGCAATGCTTTTTTTAATACATCAACGATATTGAGTGAATGAGGAGAGGCTTCATCAGCCTTTACCAGGAAATGATATATCACTTCCATCATAGCAGCCAGGTCACTTTGGCGCTGAAATTCTCCCGGGTCTATATTAACCAAGCCAAAAAGTTCGTCCGTATTTACGAGATTGAAATTACCGGCCAGTGCAAGGTTGCGACTGGGAATGGTGTGGCGCTTAATGAAAGGATGACAGAAATCCACATCATTTTTTCCCTGCGTTCCATAGCGCAGGTGACCCATCAACAATTCACCCATGAATTGGATATGGCCTTTCATCAGGCCGGGGTGTTTTTTTATATCAGGATTAAATTTTTCCAGTTCATTGACTTCATCCCCTATGCGGCGAAACACATCGGCAATGGGCTGATTGCTGTTACTGCGTATACGGTGAAGAAATGGATAGCCGGGTTCTACATCCAGTTTAACTGCCGCTACTCCGGCACCATCCTGGCCCCTGTTGTGCTGCTTTTCCATCAGCAGGTACAATTTGTTTAAGCCCCACATTACGGTACCATATTTCTGCTGATAATACGCAAAAGGTTTTCGTAATCTTATAAATGCAAGGCCGCATTCATGCTTAATGGAATCGCTCATTTAAATAGCTGTTGAAAAGAAGCCGCAAAGTTATGAGATAAATTTTTAGCAGCATGTTAATTCAACACAATTAAGGTTGATTGAACGGGATTTCCACGCGGATTCTGCAGCCTTTATCGATGCCTGAAGTAATTTCCAGTTTGCCGTTAAATAATTCTGCCCTGTTAGTCATATTTATAAGACCCAATCCTTTTTTTTGATTGGCAGGATCAAAACCTTTTCCATTATCTACAATGACTAAAACAGTATGATCATTTTCCGTTCCTAATTTAAGTATCACAGCCCTGGCTTCGGAATGTTTAATAACATTATTAACCTGTTCCTGGATGATGCGATAAAACATTAAAGCCTGGTTTGCAGGCAACTTACTTTCATCAAAGCCATTGTGATAAAAACGGATCTGGAATGCCTGCGTTCTTTTTAGTGATTGGCAAAGTTCTTTTACAGAATCCACTAGCCCCAAATCACCAAGTGTTGGAGGAACTAAAGATCGGGAAATTGATCTTACTTCATTAATGGCATCTGTGACACCTTTAATGGCCATGTTGATCATTTCAAGAACATTATCTTCTGCATGGCTTTTTGCTATATCCAGGAATAATTTAGTGGTTGTCAGTTGCTGGCCAACATTATCATGCAGTTCTTTTCCTATTTCTTTTCTTTCTTTTTCCTGTCCATCAATGGTGGCCTGTGTTAATTGTTTTTGTTTGTTGATTTCTTCTTTGCGGAGTTTCTGTTCCAGTTTTCTGCGTTCTGTAATATCACTGAATGATGTTATTACATGAATGATTTCACCACCCTCATTCAGAATCGGAACGGCATTTACTAACACCCATGCCCGTGAATGTTGATTTACTTTTTTAATGCCCATTACTACATCCTTAACGACTCTCTTTGTATGGAAGGCCATAAAACTTGGTCGCCTGTCTGCAGGCAACGGAACGTTATTTTCATCAACAATATCCCAATCCAGGTCGCTGGTCGTTTTGCCTGCTAACGATGGTTCATCATTATATCCTAATATTTGTAAACCTGCCTTGTTGCAAAGGGTAATTTCTTTTTCATTATTTAACAGCATGACACCTATTTGCAGATCTGCAATCAGGTTCCGAAAACGGGATTCGCTTTCTTTTAAAATTTCCCTGGCCTGCTTGCGCAAAGTGTCATCATAAAAATAAATAACCATTCCCTTTACAAAAGGATTATTAACCAGGTTATGGCCACGCAACATGCACCAGGTCCAGCCACCGTTTTTATTCAGCAATCGCACAACGATTGATTTTATCAAAGGCTGCTCAACAAGTTCCCTGTTAAATGATTCAATACTAAGTGCAATATCATCAGGATGTATATATGAAAAGCCACTCTTGTATAAAATGTCTTCACTTGTAAATCCCAATATATTTTCTACAGAAGGAGAAACAAATTGTATGATCCCTTCTTCGTTCAGGATCAGCATACCATCCAGAGAATTGGAGATCAGGTTCCTGTAAAATTGTTCACTGGCGGCTAAATTATGTTCAGCCAATTTTCGTTCCGTTATATCCCGGCCTACTACTAATACACCCGGATCATCATGTCCATTATTCTTTAATAACATGATGGAATTAAGCAGGTATTTTTTTTCACCTGATTTATTTGTAAATGCCACTTCACCCTTCCAAATGCCTTTTGTTTTCATCTCACCAATGGCCAGTTCACGGGTAGTATTTTCATATTCTAATCTCACTAAATCTGTAACCACTTTTCCTATTGCATCCTGTTCTGTTATTCCATAAAACTGCTCGGCTACTTTATTCCAGGTTTTTACTTTTTCCCTGCTGTCAGTAGTTATAATAATATCAGATACATTTTCAAGAATATTAGCCTGGCTTTCAAGGTCCTTCGGATTATTTACCAGCGTTACCTGGATAAAAGAATTATTTTCTTCTTTGCTAAATAATAAATGTAATTGACTGTTTACCTGTGCACCATTTTTAAGCTGCGTAAGACAATCCATTTTCCAGCTTTCCATATTGCTTTTAACCAGCAGATCAGACTGAAGCCTGTTCCAACATTCATGGCTTAACAATTGTTTCATGGAACAACGCAGTAAATCTTCCCGGTTATATTGAAAAAAATGGAGGGAGGATGGATTTGCGTCCAACACCCTAAACGTTTTAGCATCAAAAATCAACCGGGGTAAAAGGGAGGAATGATATAGTTGTTGATAACGATCTGCTTTTTTTTGCAGGCTTGATTTATCATTTTTAAGATCGGTAATATCAACACCAATACATTGAACAGTGCCTGGATCTTCATCTTCATAGTTAACCAAATTCAACTCCCACCTGATAAATATAAACTCACCATCCTCATTCACAATACGCTGTTCTATTAAATTTGATCCCGGGCGGCCTGACAAAAAATCTTTAAACTTTTTTTGAACTAAAGTTGCATCGGGGGAAATTTCTTTCATGAAAAAAGACAGCCCAGGTGTGCCTGGAGCCAAATAACCGATCTTCTCCTGGTAAAGTGGGTTGAGGTATTTAATAAAACCATCCAGATCGAGAATGATAAAAAAGAAATGACCGGATGTATCAAGACATGCCGGCAGGTTTTGGTGGATGGTTTTCATAAGCGGACCTGCACTTTAATTTTGGCAACCAAAAAATTTAATAGGCCATTAAAATTGCAGTTATGAAATTAACGCAGAATAGAGGGCCTGAATATAAAGTTTTTGGGTATTTATAACGATTACGGAATAACCATTATTGCAAGCCTATCAGAAACACAGGTTAGTTGATCGATGCATTGGCAGGTGTTACCCAACGGGTTAATTGTTCGCAGGTTTGATGCTCTTCATCAAGCATGATGTAGTAAGAAGGAATCCTGGTATTTAACCATTTCTCAAGGGTAAACATCTTTTTTTCCTCTATAGCCATTTCTGAAATTTTATTATAATCATCTTCCAGGTTCAGGCGGTGAGGTTGTGAACGGGATTTGAAGTAAAGTAAACGAACGGCTTTTTTACCCCGATCGTCTGTATATACCATGGGTTGAGAATATTCGCCAGGGTTCATTTTATCAAGCTGACTCACTACTTCCCGATCCAGTTGATCGATGGTAAGGAAAGTTGAACCGCCAGGACCTACAATGTAAGGGCCGGTAAAGGACGCATTTTCATCCTCGGTATATTTTGTAGCTGCATCAGAGAAACTGGTAGAATTAGTTATCAACTGTGCCCGGATTGTATCTAACCTGTTTATCACAGCATTCGTTTCTGCTTCTGTAATCGGGGGAATACGTAAAATATGGCGAACCACGGCATCATCCCCGCTGCGTTGCACCATCTGGATCAGGTGATAACCGAATTTTGATTTGATAACCGGCGACATTTCACCTTCTTTTAAACGAAAGGCGGCAACAAGAAAGGTAGGATCTACACCTTTATCATTCCTGTTCAATTGGAACATTCCACCGCGGTCTTTACTTCCCGGATCTTCTGAATATCTTTTAGCTAACTGGTCAAAAGTGGCTACGCCGCTGGAGATCTGTTTTTTGTAATTATTCAATTCATCCACCACATACAGTTCCAGGTCACGATTTGCTTTTGGATATAAAACGATTTGTCCTATTTCAACTTCTGATTCAAAATAGGGAAGACTGTCTTTAGGAATTTTATCATAAAACGCCTTAACCTCAGTAGGTGTGATGCGTACATTACTTACGATCTTTTGCTGCATGGCTTCAGCCAGTTTCCTTTCTCTTACAGATTCCCTGGCATCATCTTTAATTTGGTAAACGGTTTTACCTGCCACCTGTTCTAAAACATCCTGCGTACCATATTGCTGAATAAAATAACGGATACGCTGGTCTAATTCTGCTTCCACTTCTTCTTCGCTAACCGGTAATGAATCCTTCTGCGCCTGCAACATCAGTACTTTTGATACCAGGGCCTGTTCCAGGATAAGACATTCTGCATTAGCGGGAATGGCCTGTCCACTGCGGGAGATATCTGCAATAGAATTTTTGATGTCAGATTGGAGAATAATTCTATCACCTACAACAGCTGCAATTTTATCTGCAACCACTTTTTTTACCTGGGCAAAAGAACCCATTGCCAAACATATCGTAACGAATAAAGAAAAAACCTGCTTCATAATAATCTTATCTTCAAAAATACCTGATTGCCTGATGTTATGAAGGCGATAAGGGGGTTATTAACAAAAGTTTGTTGACCAATGAACCGGTAATTATAATGTACGCTTCACTTCTTCAACTTCATAAGCTTCAATCACATCACCCACTTTCAGATCAGCATAATTCTTAATGGTAATACCGCATTCCATTCCACTCAACACTTCTTTTACATCGTCTTTAAAACGTTTTAAAGATCCCAGTTCTGCATTCACTCCTTCTCCGGTTGGATAAACCACGATACCATCCCGAATCAAACGTACTTTATTATCCCGCTTAATGCGGCCATCTAACACATAACAACCGGCCACTGTGGCTTTATCAAATTTGAAAACATCCCGCACTTCTACATTTGCAACGATCTTTTCCTGGATCTTAGGTTCAAGCATACCTTCCATGGCGCTCTTCACTTCATCGATCACATTATAAATGATGGAGTATGTTTTGATCTCCACACCTTCGGTATCTGCAAGCCTGGAAGCCTGCACAGATGGACGAACGTTAAAGCCAACGATGATAGCATCTGAAGCGGTTGCAAGCAATACATCGCTTTCAGTAATAGCACCAACGGCTTTATGCACAACTCTTACTGCTATCTCCTCCGTTGAAAGTTTTTGCAATGAATCGCTCAATGCTTCAATTGAACCGTCCACATCACCTTTAATGATCATGTTCAGTTCCTTAAAGTTACCCAGTGCCAGTCGGCGACCGATCTCATCAAGTGTAATATGTTTTTTAGCCCGGATACCCTGTTCACGTTGAATCTGGGCCCGGCGGTTGGCTATATTTTTTGCTTCTGATTCATCCTGGTAAACCTTGAATTTTTCACCGGCCTGTGGCGCACCATTTAATCCAAGGATTAAAACCGGGGCTGAAGGTTTGGCTTCATCTACTTTTTTACCTCTTTCATTGAACATTGCTTTTACGCGACCATAAAATTGACCGCTTACAACAAGATCACCCATTTTCAAAGTACCATTCTGAACAAGTATGGTGGCTACATAACCGCGACCTTTATCCAGGGTTGCTTCAATTACAGATCCCGATCCTTCCCTGTCCGGGTTGGCTTTCAGGTCAAGAATTTCAGCTTCCAGTAATATTTTTTCCAATAAAAGATCGATGTTAAGACCCTGTTTTGCAGAAATTTCCTGGCTTTGAAATTTACCGCCCCATGATTCAACCAATATATTCATATTGGCCAACTGCTCATAGATCTTTTGCGGGTTGGCACCATCCTTATCAATTTTATTAATTGCGAAGATCATTTGAACACCAGCTGCCTGTGCGTGGCTGATAGCTTCTTTTGTTTGCGGCATGATGGCATCATCTGCTGCAATAACGATCACTGCAATATCCGTGATCTTGGCACCACGGGCACGCATAGCTGTAAACGCTTCGTGACCCGGTGTATCCAGGAAGGTTATCACCTTTTCATTTGGTAATGTTACCTGGTAAGCCCCGATATGCTGTGTAATACCACCAGCTTCTCCACCTACCACATTAGCACTCCGGATATAGTCAAGCAATGAAGTTTTACCATGATCCACGTGACCCATGATTGTGACAATCGGGGAACGAGGTTGAAGTTCAGCTTCATCATCCTCCTCTTCCTCCTCCAATTCCATTTGTTTCTCAACATCTATAAACTCTACATCGTAACCAAATTCACCGGCTACCAGTTCAATGACTTCCGCATCCAGGCGTTGGTTGATTGATACCATGATACCCAGGCTCATACACTTGCTGATAACTTCTGCAAAACTTACATCTATCAGGTTTGCCAATTCACTTACACTGATAAATTCTGTAACCTGCAGCTTATTATCTTCTGTCATTTCGCCCATTGCTTCCGCATTCTCTTCACGTTTAGCACGGCGATGTTTAGCTTTCTGACTCTTTCCGCGGCCACCAGCACCAGCTAATTTAGCCTGTGTTTCGCGGATCTTTTCCTGTATTTCCTTTTCATTTATTTCTTTATCATCCCGACGGGTAATCGTTCTGCCACCAAATCCCGGGCGTTGCTGTCCCTGGCCGCCGCCTGATCTTCCACCTTGCTGACCCTGGCCCGGACGGGCTCCTCCGCCCCCACCACGTTGTCCACCGGCACCCTGGCCGGTGCCCTGGCGTGGAGCATTAGGCGATTTTTTCTCAATAGGAATACGTTTGCGTTTTCGCTTTTCTTCCTTTTTAGGTCTTGTATCATTATCAACCGGCAGGTTAATTTTACCTAAAATCTTAGGACCTTCCAGTTTCTCTGCTTTAATATTGGTAATGGTTAAAGGAAGATCTTCTTCCTGCTTATCTGTTTCAACTACAGGTTCATCAACCTGCTTTTCAGGAACCTCTGGTGTTTTAGTCTTTTCTTCAATTACAGGACTCTCTTCTTTTGCTGGCTTTGTTTCTTTGGTATCTTTCTTCTTAATAACTTTTTTAGGACGGGTTGAAGAATCAATAGCCGACAGATCAATTTTATCAAAAACCTTTGGTCCTTCAATACCCGGAGCTTCAATCCTGGTTACTTTAGTTTCATCTGGTTTGGGTTCTTCTTCAACTCTAGCAGGTTCTTCTTCAACAACGGGTGCTGGTTTTTCTTCTTCTGCAGGCTTTACTTCTTCAACAACAGGTGCTGGAGGCGCAGGCGGAGCTGGCACTTCTTCTGCTGGTGGAGGTGTTACCGTTTTCTTTTCTTCTTTCTTAAAAAGGATTTCTTCTTCATCTCTTTTCTTTCTTGGTTCCATGCCGGCACCTTTAGGCAGATCGATCCGGTCGCTCTTTTCTTTGGCAACTTTATCGCCCTGGAACTCCTGTTGCAAAGCCCGATACATTTCTTCGGTTAATTTGGAAGTTGGTTTCAGATCATCGGTGCTGAAACCTTTATCCACGAGAAAATCAACCAGGGTATCCTTCCCTACGTTGAATTCCTTTACAGCTGCCATTAACCGTGGTGTTGTTACTTCTGCCATATATGCCTCTCCCCCGGTAAATATCGTGTTCTGCTACCGGGATTTAATTGTTTTTCTTTTTTATTGAAATACCCATCTCCTTTTAACGGTGATGGGTAACTGTTTTATTCTTTTTCGAATTCTGCCTTCAGTACATTCCTGACTTCGTCTATCGTTTCTTTCTCCAGGTCTGTTCTTCTTTCCAGTTCTTCTGTTGTCAGGTTTAATACGCTGCGTGCTGTATCACAACCAATCTTTTTGAATTCATCAATCACCCAGGTTTCAATCTCATCGCTGAATTCTTCCAGATCCACATCAAATTCTTCAACTTCACCTTCATTATCCCGATAAACATCGATCTCGTAACCTGTCAATTCGCAGGCCAACTTTATATTCACACCCCTGCGGCCTATTGCCAGTGAAACCTGGTCGGGTTTTAAATAAACATTTGCATGTTTTGCTTCATTGTCCAAATCCATTGATGATATACGTGCCGGTGTTAAGGAACGCTGGATCAATAACTGCGTATTAGCCGTCCAGTTAATAACATCAATATTTTCGTTTTTCAACTCCCGGACGATACCATGAATACGGCTACCTTTCATACCAACACAGGCGCCTACGGGATCAATACGATCATCATAGGATTCTACAGCCACTTTAGCTCTTTCTCCCGGATCCCGAACGATCTTTTTAATGACGATCAGGCCATCGAAAATTTCAGGCACCTCAATTTCAAGCAACTTAGCCAGGAATTCAGGCGAAGTACGTGAAAGTATGATGACGGGCGAATTATTTTTAAGATCAACTTTTTTTACAACGGCACGGATGCTTTCTCCTTTTTTAAAATAATCCTGCGGAATTTGTTCGCTTTTAGGCATGATCAGTTCATTGCCTTCTTCATCCAGCAAAAGAATTTCTTTTTTCCATACCTGGTAAACTTCAGCATTGATGATATCACCAATACGATCTCCATATTTTTTGGCTAAAACATTTTTCTTCAGATCGCTAATACGACTGGCCAATGTTTGTTTAGCGGCAAGAATTGCCCGGCGACCGAAATCGTACAGATCAATTTCTTCATATAGCTCTTCGCCTACTTCAAAGTCAGGTTCAATTTTAATTGCATCGGAATAAGCGATCTGCGCCAATGGATCTTCCACTTCGCCATCTTCTACAATCATCCTGCGACGGATGATCTCCAGGTCACCCTTTTCGGCGTTTACGATTACGTCGAAATTTTCATCGCTACCAAATTTTTTGCGCAGCAGGGTTTTAAATACATCTTCCACCACTTTCATCATGGTGGGCCTGTCGATGTTTTCAGCATCTTTAAACTCCTGGAATGCTTCAATCAGATTGATACTTGCCATAACGCATCTTTTCATCCTCAGCAGGTTTTAACTGCTTCAGATCTTTATTTGAATTTTTGTGTGTTTAATATTTTCAATGGTAATATTATGCTGCTGCGGTTCTTTTTTCTTTCCTTTGGATTCTTCTATAATTATTTCTTCGTCATTAGCTCCAAGAAGCTTGCCCGCTAATTTTTGGCCATCCTTTAAAATTACCTCAACATCTCTGCCAATATTTTTTATATACTGCCTGGTTAATTTGAGCGGTTCATCGAGACCGGGTGATGAAACTTCAAGCGCAAAATCTCCATTAGGGAACAAAGCCGACTCTTCAATTCTTTTATACAAGCTACGGTTTAATTTTACCAGTTTATCAATATTGGCGCCGTTATCATTGTCAACAAAGACTTTGATATTATTTCCTGCCGTAATTTTTACTTCAACCAAAAAACTGGAAGGATCATCCTGCAGCAATTCATTTATAATGCTTTCTATTTCTATCTTTTGATTTTCCATTTGAGCTGATAAAAGAAGAAGGGAACGTTATCGTTCCCTTCCTTTACTTCTTTTTCCGGCACAAAGGTAAGGTAAAGCCTTAGTAATTTCCAAATTTTTAAAATGGAAAGCCTTTTGTTTTTAACGAAAACAAATAAGTGCTGCTAAGCATAAAAAAAGCATTTTAATTACCTTTGGCAGATGTTACGCATTATTTTAATAGCATTCCTGATTTACCTGGCATATAAGGTGATTTTTCATTTGGTTATCCCGATATACCGCACCACAAAACAGGTAAAAAAAGGATTCAGGGAGATGCAGGAGCAAATGAATGAACAAATGCGCCAGCAACAACAGGGACAGACTTCTGTATACTCGCAAGAACAATCTTCTTCTAACAACAAAAAGGCCCCCGCAGAAGATTATATTGATTTTGAGGAGATCAAATAAAGAACTTCATTTTATTTTTCTATTTTTGCCGCCCATTTAGAGTTTTGAGTTTTGAGTTTTGAGTTTTGAGTTTTGAGTTTTGAGTTTTGAGTTT
>CAMPGG010000074.1 GCA_946885335.1 uncultured Chitinophagaceae bacterium | reverse complement strand
TCTGATTAACATGAAACAATAAAGAGCCCCGGTTTTTACCGGGGCTCTCTTATTTACAAAATACCTAAAACGCTCAAATCCCCGCCTGGTGGGGATTTTCTTTATTTATAATAATAGATTTTTTTAATTGGTAAGGAAAATACTTAAATAATTGACCTAGAAACTATTGCGATATTTTACGTAAGGTGATGAGAAAAAATACGTGGGATTTTACCAAAATATCCGTAAAAACACTTGCATATGCAAAACCCCTTATCTATTTTGTGCAGGATTTACTTATACAAGTAAGCAAATCAAAAAAATACCCAACCCTTTTAAAAACTGAAAATCCCGGCTATGAAACTAGTCTGCGCCAAAGAAGTTGATCATACTTCTTATAACCGTCACCAGTTTCCTTTTTCCCCCGATTTTTATTTTAAAAAGTGTTGTTGAACAAATTGTTTTAAGAATTTTCTTTTCTAAAACTGGTCATGACTAACCATTTTTTTTAAAGAGAACCCTTTTACAAGCTTTGTAACCACCAGGAATTCTATATCTACTGAATTGCCACATCCAATTTTCTATGGGGCTAAATATTATTTAATAATTCAACCCTTTAGAAATGAAACAAATCTTTACCCTAACTATCTTAATGATAGTGTCAACAGCTACCTTTTGCCAGGTAGTCATCAATGAAATTTATCCTGACCCGGGATCAGGAAGACATGAATTTTTTGAATTGTATAATACAAGTACTTCCTCGGCAAGTTCCTCAGTAGATGCTTATACAATTATGAGTTATTTTGAATCTGGCAGTACCAGGGGATTCTATGTGCTCGATCTTCCGGATCTGTTAATTCCACCAAAAGGTTTTTTTGTTGGATCTGCGGCTATGCCATTCAGTTACCAGATAACAAATAATTCTACAGATGTAAACTACAGTTGGAATGACCCATTGTTAGCTGCCAAATTCGGATATTTAAAAAAGTGGGTTCTTGCAAATGATAATAATAACCTGGATGGAAATTTGAATTATAATTTAAGCCCGGTATCATTATCAGAAAACAATGTATTTGTAAATCTTTCCGGTAGTGGTGCAGCATATAATTTCTTTATTTTCAAAAATGGGGTATTAATCAACTCCTTCTTTGGAAATTTCAGTGGTACAAATTTTCCTGCCATGATTGCCACCATGCCCTCGCTGAATGTAGATGTTATAACAAGTAGTCTTCCATTATTTACATTCAATTTGAATTTTAATGTTATGCAGCAAACCGCCTTTGAATCTGTTACTGCAAGTATAGGTTCAGATAATGGGTATATCCGTACCAAAGATGGCACTTGTGGTAGCTGGACCAAATCCAGTGCTGGTGTAAATCATACGCCTGCAAGATCAAATGGTAAACCTGGAAATAGCGCTTCTGAAGTGCAAATGGCAGCTTCAATTATCAGGGGTACCGAAATTGAAACTACATCTTCTTTAACCTTTAGTCTGATTTCAGCTTCAACCAATGTATTCCCGCTGGAAATACAACTTTATATAGATAATGGCAGTGTAGTAACTGAATTGGATGCTGCCGATAACCATTTGGAAACAATAAAAATAAATTCATTTTCCACCATTCAGTATGTTTCAAAGTTTTCTCCGAAAGATGCTGAAATAATAATGGTAATTAAAACGGCCGCTGGTTGTTTTGACCAGGTGAAACACATTCCTAATATTGAACCGATCATTTTACCGGTAACTATAGCTTCCTTTAATGGAAAAAAGGAAAATGGGAAAATTTTATTGAATTGGACTGTTGCTGAAAACGAATTATTAGATAAAGTGATCCTGGAGAAATTGGATGATCAACAGGTAAAAGAAAGAGCAATGATTATTGGAACGGACAGACCTGGCATTGAAAGTTATAACTACAGTGAAAGCGCATTTAATAATGAAAGCTTGTATTACAGGTTAAAAGTTTTTCATAAATCAGGCAAAATAACTTATTCAAAAACGATAAACCTTCAAGGGAACGAAGAATCAATCGTTGCTGCATTGATAACTAACCCGGTTAAGGATTATTTCAGAATAAGATTATTAAACAATAATATGAGTGCCCAACTTCAAATCAGGGTAATGGATCAAAATGGTAAATTATTAATGGCTAAATATTTTCAAACAGTAAAAGGAGAAAATATATTAGAATTACCTGAATCCGGAGTTTTACATAAGGGCTTTTACTATATTGAAATAGGTAATGCTGGTAGCAAAATAATTATAAAAGCCGTTAAAAACTGATGACAATAAATTTTATTTAAGCTTCCATTTTTTTGGAAAGTAAAAACCCGGAATTAGCCGGGTTTTTACTTTTTCTATCTGAAAAACGCTTCAAATCTGGATAATTTTGAAATTTCTCGGAGAGAATTTTAGCTTTTTTTCTTCATTCAATATCTTAGATAAGTGACTGGTTTGTAAAATATACTGTGACATTCGGGGAAAAACCCGTATGTTTTTTTCAAAGATTTCCGTAAAAACACTTGCATATACAGAAACCCTTATCTATTTTGTGCAAGATTTACTTATCGAAATAAGCAAATCAAAAGAACCCAACCCTTAAGAAAACTAATAATCCCGGCTATGAGAAAATTTTATATTTCTCTCTCTTGTAAAACAAATGGCATTTTAGCTGCCAGCCTCTTCCACCAAAGAGCTTTTATTTTCCCGTTTTCCGGTAAGCCCCGGTTATTGGTTTTCTTTTCCAATTTATTTTCAGACCGCAATCTGGTATCCTTCCAAAAATTAATTAATTCTAAACCCGTACTTATGAAGAAGATTTTTACCCTGATTGCATTTGTGATATTTTATTCCGGTGCAACAAATGCCCAGTATTCTGAATATTTTGAAGGAAATGAAGCAAGCCTGACAAGTAATTGCTGGGATTTTTCAGAAATTTATCACACCAGTGCATCAGCAGACGTTATCACAGGTTCCGGCAGTTTATATACCAACCCGCCTACTTCGGGTGCTGCTACCCGTGATATTTATACACCAGTTTTAGATGTATTCACTAATCCACTTAATGTTTCTTTTAATTACAAAGTAAGCAGTAAAATCACTGGCAATGCCACAAGAACTATTGAAGTAGGATATGTAAACAGTACAGGCGTTTTTACATCACTGGATTTAATTAATATGGATAAAGATTCACCTGTTACGCCAATTAGTTATGACAGTTCATTCAATTTAGCAAGCACAGGTATGATTCGTTTAGTATTGCGACTTGGAGGCAGTACAGGTGATGGAAATAGTCGTTTAATTTTTGATGACCTGACTATCAATGCAAATCCGCATTATGGTCCCGGTGTTACGTGTAACAGTGCACCTGTTGCTGTGAATGATGATTATTCAAGTATGCAGGGTGATGTGGTTGTAGGAAACCTGATGAACAATGATAATGAACCAAATGGTGAATCAATGTTCCCGTCTATTGTTACACCATCACCTGACGGTACGGTGGTTATTAATCCGGATGGAAGTTTTTCATTCACACCAAATCCTGGTTTCACAGGAACTACGGCTTCATTTACTTATCGTTTAACAGACAATGGTTTTCCTGCTGCAAATTCAAATGTAGCTACAGTAGTTATAAATATTTCGACACCTATTATATTACCTGTTAAGTTGCAATCTTTTGAAGCTGAATATACAAACCCGGATGTTGAGTTGAGTTGGCATAGTGCAGAAGAAACCAATTTCAGTCACTATGAAATTGAGCGCAGCATTGATGGTAATGATTACAGTAAACAGGCAGTGGTTTTAGGATCTGCTGCAGCACTTACAGAAAAGACATATAGTTATATTGATAAGGATACCAAACATCTCAATGGAACAATTTATTATCGATTAACGGCTGTGGATATAAATGGAAAAATGAGCAATTCAACTGTACGTACCGTGCAAATCGGGGAGATAGCTGATTTTTCAATAAGCACTTATCCTAACCCGGTAGTACATACGGCAAAAATTAAATTGCCGGGAGCCTGGGCATCAAAAGCTGTTAACATCGACGTGTTTAATCAATCAGGACAAAAAGTTAAGAGTTTACGCCAGGTAGCACAAGGGCAGTTTATTGAAATGAATATGGCAGAATTGGCAGATGGTATTTATATTATCAAGGCTGGATCAGGAAATGAAACAGCTATTCAAAAAATATTGAAAAATTAATTTAAATGGGGTTTAGAAATGAAAGCCGGTTCAGCAATGAGCCGGTTTTTTTTGTAAATACAATAAAATTTAATTTGGTTTATATTATAAACTACTTTACGTTTGTGTTCCAAATATGCTTTTATGCTACGCTTATTAATCATTTTTCTGCTGACTGCTTATCAGCTAACGGCTTATGGCCAATTGACCATATCAGGTAAAGTGATGGATAAAAAAGCCGGATTAGCTGGTGTAAGTATTGTTTTGGTGGATACTTATGATGGAGCTACTACAGATTCTACGGGCCGGTTTTCATTTATTACCCATGAAAAGGGAAATTTTAAAATTTCGGCTACAACTATCGGTTACAAACCATTTATCCAGGAAATTAACCTGGGAACTGAGAACATACAATTAGAGATTCTTTTAAAAGAAGAAATCACCGAATTAAAGGCCGTTGTAATTACTGCAGGAAGTTTTGAAGCAAGCGACAGCAAACGGGGAACCGTTCTTAATTCTATCGATATAGCTACTACAGCCAGCGCCAATGCTGATGTTACCGGGGCTTTGAAAACATTGCCCGGTGCACAACAAGTGGGTGAAAGTGAAGGTTTATTTGTAAGAGGAGGAACAGCCGGCGAAACCAAAACTTTTATTGATGGTACACTGGTCAATAATTTCTTTTACAGCAGCGTGCCAAATGTTGCACAACGTGGGCGATTTTCTCCATTTATATTTAAAGGAACGGTATTCAGCGCCGGTGGATATTCAGCCTTGTATGGCCAGGCACTCTCGTCTGCGGTTATTTTAGAAAGTATTGATTTGCCAGAGCAAAGTTCCGGGGCGTTGGGTATTTCGGTATTGGGCGCTTCCGCCGGATTTCAACATCTCGCAAAAAATAAAAAATCATCATGGGGTATAAATTATGGTTATACCAATTTGTGGCTTGCTTTTAAGGCCATCAAACAAAAACAATCATTTTTTAAAGATCCTGAATACCATACTGCCGATATCAATTTCAGGATTAAAACATCAGCCACGGGGATAGTAAAATATTATGGTTATTTAAGCGCCAACAAATTGGGATTTAGAACACCCAGCATAGATACTGTTGGTTATAAAGATGTATTTACATTATCCAACCTGAATATTTATCATAACCTGTCATACAAAGAAAATTTTGCAGGATGGAAAATGAATGCCGGTTTTTCATTTACCAATAACAGGGATAAAATTGACGGGGCTTTAGAAAATGAAAATGAACAAAAAGCTTATTTGAACAATCTTGAGACAAAAAATTTTTATTTAGATAACAAGGGCCTGTATGCAAATGCAAAATTAGTTTTCGAAAAAAAACTGGCAGGATTAAGTGCTTTGCGTTTTGGAACAGAGTATAATTATAGCAATGATAAACCTGTTTATACTTTGTATACAGGAGAAAAAATTAACGGTGAAATAAAACAAAACCTGGCAGCCGCTTTTGCAGAAACGGATATCTATTTAACCAATAACCTGGCAGCCAAATTAGGTTTAAGAACTGAACATTCATCGCTGATCAGCAAAATGAATTGGGCCCCAAGAGTTTCACTCGCCTATAAATTAGGCAATCAGGGCCAGGCATCCCTGGCTTATGGCATTTTTTATCAAAGTCCCGAAAGCCGCTATTTACCGGCAATTTCAGACCTGTCTTTTACAAAAGCCACTCATTACATTGCACAGTATCAAAAGATGGGTAATAACAGGACTTTCCGAACCGAAGTTTTCTATAAAAAATATGATGACTTGTTGAAAACAACGATGATGAATAACCGGGAAATAGTGAATAGCAATAATGGAAATGGTGATGCAAAAGGGATTGAGGTTTTTTGGCGTGATCGTAAAAGTATCAAAGGAGTGGATTATTGGTTTTCTTATTCCTATTTAGATACAAAAAGAAATTTCCTGAATTATCCTTCTTCATTGCAGCCACCGTTTGCGGCTAATCATACCGCCTCACTTGTTATCAAAAAATTTGTCAGCAAATTCAAATCCATGTTCAATGCCTCCTACACATATTCAACAGGGCGACCTTATTATAATATTCGATATGACCAGGCTGCAGATAAATTTGCCATTTACGACCAGGGTAAAACGATTGACTATAACAGTTTAAGTTTTAGCATCAATTATTTACCCAATATTTTTGATAAAGGTGCAGCAAGGAATACGGTTTTCGTATTTTCTATTACCAATGTATTTGGCAGTAACCAGGTGTTTGGATATCAATATTCTTATGATGGACATCGAAAAGAACCTATCGTGCCACCCTCTAAACGTTTTATTTTTCTGGGCGCTTTCATTAGCCTGGGTGTGGATAGAACCCAGGACATCATTAATTCAAATTTATAAATCAACAAAATGACAAACACTATTGCACCTGCAGGTAAAGATGCTCAATTATGGGAAATAGCACATCAGCGTGCATCTTTCAAAAGACATTTAATTACTTACCTCATCATGTCAGTTTTTTTCTGGGTAGTCTGGTATTTTTCAGGCGGATATGATGCTAATTCAATTCCATGGCCTGTTTGGCCTATGTTAGGGTGGGGAATTGGTGTTGCATTTCATTACATTAATGCATATGTTCTGCCTAAAAGCAATGCAATAGAAAGGGAGTATGAAAAATTAGTTAAGGAACGAGAATCAAAATAAAATTACCATCACCAATTACATATTACTCAATAAAAAAATAAAGTAAAAAGTATGAAAAAGTTAATTGCCGGAATGTCTTTGTGTATGTGTACGATGTTCACTTTTGCACAAAATGAAAAATTTGTAAAAGCCATGGCGCCCAAAGTGGCGGCAATGGATACAACCAGGAATACAAATAATTTAAAAGAATTAGCAAACGGTTTTGAAAGAATCGCGATTGCTGAAAAAACAGAATGGCTCCCATATTATTATGCAGCGTTGGCTACCGTAAATATGGGTTATACTATGATGGATAACCCCATGAGTGGTGATGCATCAAAAATTGATCCTGTAACTGATAAAGCGGAAGCGTTGCTAATGCAGGCGGAGGCATTGAGTAAAAATAATTCGGAGATATATGTAGTGAAAAAAATGATCAATAGTTTGCGGATGATTGTGGATCCCCAAAATAGGTATATGGTTTATGGGCCAGTGGCACAGGAAGCATTAGAAACGGCAAAACAATTAAATCCTGAAAACCCAAGAGTATATTTGCTGGAAGGGCAGGATAAATTTTTTACTCCGGAACAATTTGGCGGAAGTAAAACAGAAGCAAAAAAATTATTTGAAACAGCTTCTCAAAAATATGCAGCATTTAAACCTGCATCCAATTTAGACCCGGCCTGGGGTAAGGGAACTTTGCAGTATTTTATGGCACAAGTGAATAAATAATTATTTGAAGCAATTACATATGCAAGATAACTTATCGCCGCAGCAAAGCTTAGCGCTTATTCAATCCATGATTGTAAAAGCAAAATCTGATTTGGACCAAAACCGCATCTATTTTTTATTATGGGGTTGGATGACATTCATTGCCATACTGGTTCAATTTTTTTTAAAAGTAGTGATTGAATATAACCAACATTATTTGGTTTGGTTGGTTACTATACCAGCTGTTTTCATTACTATATTTTATGCCAGGAAACATCAGAATAAGGAGCATTACCGTTCTTATGTAGGCGATAGCATGGGCTTTTTATGGATGGGAGTGGGTATCAGCTTTTTTGTATTGGTTTTTATTATTTCAAAATCCATTGGCTGGCTGCATGCATGGCCTTTTATGATATTGATGTATGGCCTTGGCACATTTGTTTCGGGAAAAATTTTGCAGTTCAGGCCGCTGGTTTTGGGTGGTATATTTAACTGGATACTAGCTTGTGCCTGCACCTTTTTTAGTTATGATTACCAGATTTTATTTGCAGCTGCGGCTATACTAACCAGTTATATAATTCCAGGCCATTTGTTGAGAAATAATAATAAATAATATGGAACAAAAACCAATGACGGAAAGAGAAAGTTTGGAAGTTATTCAGCAAATGATCTTTGCGGCAAAAGTTGAACAAAAAGATGATGGTAAAGGATGGATCATTTGGGGTTGGCTGATTTTTGCCGCCTCCGTATTCACCATTTTTAATATAAGCTTTGAATGGCACTCCAGCACCTTCTTTTTTTGGAACATGTTCGGCATCATTACCCTATTATTTTTTTTTATTCAGATAGGGAGATATTTATTTGGCAATAAGGCAAGCCGGGTAAAAACGTATACACAGGACTTGTTTGATAAATTAAATACCGGGTTTTTTCTTTCCCTTATGCTGATTATTATTTCAATAAATGTTGGTGTGCCGCCAACAAAGGGATTTGCGTTGTTGTTAGGGTTATACGGGTTCTGGATATTGATTTATGGTGCTGTCCTAAATTTTAAACCATCTGTTATAGGTGCATACATCACCTGGATTTTTGCATTTGCGTCTTTATTTGCACCAGATTTTATGTGGACCATGATTTTACATGCCGGCGCAGTTATGGCAGGATATATTATACCAGGACATATAGCTAATATTGAATTTAATAAATTAAATAAAGAGGCCATCAAGAAAGGTGTTTAAAGATCTGGATCCCATATTACATTCTCAGTTAAGGCTTGCCGTTATGTCATTGCTCATCAGTGTTAAGCAGGCGGAATTTACTTACCTGCGTGAAAAAACAAATGCATCCGCAGGAAATTTGAGTGTGCAATTACAAAAATTAAAAGATGCCGGTTATATAGAAATTGAAAAAAAATTCAAAGACAATTATCCACAAACCAATTGTAAAATAACTACAGCAGGTATACAGGCATTTGAAGTATATGTAAAGAATTTACAGTCTTATTTTAATAAGTAATAGCTATTTGAAAAATTAGGCAATTTGAAAATTTAAAAATGATAAAAGCATTTATCAGAATTTTCCATTTTAAATATTTTAAATTTTCACTTTTAAATTAAAAAAACCTCTCTGCCACAACTGGCGGGGAGAGGTTCATACTAAACCTTGAGCAAAACTTCGAGGTCTTTTGTAAAAAAATATTTCCGTATGCTCAAATAGTTTAGCAAATGAATTTGCTCAATTATTCAGTCATTTATAATAAAAAAAAGTGTTGCAGAACTTGGAGTGATTCCTGGGAATTGGCTGGATGGTTGTTCTGAAGTAAAGGATCGGGGTGAAGCATAAAAGTAATCATCGGTTTGGGATAGTGCAAGCTTTCTTCAAAAAATATTTTTGCATTATCCGGGCAAATCAAAGGATAGCCATTTTCGGCTATCCTTACTATTTATATTAATCATATAAGCTGGTATACTTCCTGTATTTGAAGGAGCTTGTATGTTTCTTCTTTTTTAAATTGATTTTTTCCATTTCATAAACCACCAGGAAAAGGGGTACATAGAGCCATAAAAATGTCCATGATTTCATTTCTGCAATAATGAGAATGCTTAAGAACAGTGCAACTGTAAATGCAATAGAAAAAGAGGTTGTCAGAATGCGTAAAAATAGTTTCATATCGGTATGTTTTAAGTGGATTAAACTTAATTGCTGGGTAGTTCACGGATAGAAACGTATTTCAAGGGATATGGAGGATCTGCTGGATCCGGTTGTAATGTTTTGTGATGGGTTTTAAAAGGATATTATTCCGTACCCTTTGGTGTGGTGATAGTAATAGTACGGAATGAGGATGGTTATTTCAGCGGATTGGAATCATAAAAGTATAGTGCAAACCCAAAAGATGCAAGCCTCTGAACGTTTTTGTTGATAACTAAGATGTTAATCCGTAAAAAACTGTTGACCTGCAGGAAGATACAGATTCAGGTAAAATAAAATGTAGGAAAAGAAAAGTTGATAATTCCAGACTTAATCAATGTAAGGCAAAAGTCAAAAGCCAGATAAATTCAAAATGTAAAAATCAAAAGTCAAAAATCTGAAGATTGAAACTCCCAGTTAGGTTTGAGTTGGTTTCCTTTCTCCATTTTCAAATTGTCTAATTGTCAAATTGTCAAATTTTCTCAGCTTCCTTCTTCCTCTATTTTTTCATCAACCACGTTACCAACAACAGATGCTGAAATTTTCTTTAAAGGATTTTTTCTCATGTCATCATATAACCTGCGGTGATTAATGATATCAATACACTCAAAGATCGATTCCATAAATGAAGCAGCTTCTGCTATATTCTTACCGGCAATATCAAAAGCAACACCATGATCAGGGGAAGTTCTGACTACTGGTAATCCGGCAGTAAAATTAATTCCCTTTTCGCCGGCAAGTGATTTAAAAGGAATTAATCCCTGGTCGTGGTACATCGCCAATACAGCATCAAACTCCTGGTAATGCCCGCGGGCAAAAAAAGCATCCGCACTGAATGGCCCAAAAGCCAGTATGTTACGGTTTAACCGGGCTTCTTTAATGGCAGGTTTGATGACAGCATCTTCTTCTTTACCTGTCAATCCTTCATCACCTGCATGCGGGTTAAGTCCCAATACAGCTATTTTTGGAGCGTTAATGGCAAAATCTTTTACCAGGCTTTGTTGCATTAATAGCAACTTACTCAAAATAGCTTCTTTAGTAATAAAACCAGAAACTTCGCTTACTGGTACATGTTCTGTTACCAATCCAACCCGGAAGGATCCGGCGCATAAAAACATGACTACATCATTCACCTGGAAAACATCCTTTAAGTATGGTGTATGACCAGTATAATTGAATTCTGCAGAGTGTGTATTTTTTTTGTGAATGGGTGCCGTAACCAATCCATCAATGTAGTTATTTTTTAGCGCATCCACACCGGCCATTAAAGATTTAATGGCATATTTACCACCTGCATCCGTTAGCTGACCAGGTACAACAGAAACATCTTCTTCCCAGCAATTGTAAATATTCAGTTGTTTATTATTTAGTTTTTGAAGATCGCGGGCACTTTGGTAACTGAAATTAATTTCGGGCATGGATTTGCGGTAGAAATTAATGACCTTATTAGAAGCAAAAACCACGGGTGTGCAATGATCCAGGATGCGATGATCAGAAAATGTTTTGATGATCAGTTCAATACCTATTCCATTCAGATCGCCACAGGTTATGCCAATGATTGGTTTTTCAGCCTTATCCATAATAATTAAAATTAGGGTCTAAAATTACCCCTTTCCCTTGTTAAATGGCAAAAGAATAGAGGGATACTTTTTTTACAATTATTTTGATGAATGGAATTTACGCTGTACAAATAAAAAAGTGGTTTAGCAAAAAGCCAAACCACTTTGTATGATCAAGGTTTAATAAGCTATTTTTTAAAAATGCGTTTGCTTATATTTTTGTCTTTATGTTTTACCTGTAAGATGTAAATGCCCGCGGGTAAAGCATCAATATTATCCAAACGCATACTGTTAGATCCTTCGTAAACCGGTAATGTTTTTTGATGTATTTGTTTACCATACATATCGAGCAGGTAAACTTCAATATTTGCATTTTCATTGATGCTAATATCAAACGAAATTTCATGTTGAAATGGATTAACCACATTTGTCAACTTTAATTCTTCTGCATCTTTAATGATCCTGATATGACGGGAAAGTTTTTTGGTTTCGTCCGTTTTCATCGCAATGCGGTAAGTAGTTTCTGCGGTTAAAGGTTTAGGATCGTTGAAAGAATAATAATTGCGTTCGTTATTGATGTTATTGTATCCATTAATAACGCCTATGTTTTCAAAATTTATACCATCATTGCTTCTTTCAATATTATATGCAATAGGTTGATCTTCTCTTGATGTCGTCCAGTAAAGTTTAGCCAGTTCATTTATTTTCTTTCCACTAAAACTGAGTAAATCAGTTGTGAGTGGAGTGCAGGTGATCACATTAACATCGATCAAACTAATTCCATCAGTAAACAGGCAATCACTGGTCGACAATTCAGCAGCACCTGTTGCAACCACCACCCTGTAGCGATCATTATTATTTGAAAATTGCGTTTCGGCTGGAGGCACCGTGTAAGTAGTTACATATTCCCATGCCGTTCCATTATATGTTGGTGAAGCTGGCCCCTGGGCTGCGGTTACATCAGTCCAGTTAGCGCCGGCATCTGTGCTTTTTTGCCATTTATAATAAACGTAGTTATCAAAATAAGAACGTATGGTATCATTAATCGTTATTGGGTTATTTACGCAAACATTGGGTGTTAGTGAAGGCGAGTATTGCATATTGGGCAAACAGGTGGCTACTGAAATATCATCCAGGGCCCAGTCGTTACCACCACCTCCGGGTGCATTGTTTCTAAGCGTTAATGTAAAAGATGTTTCCGATGGACCTGTCAGGTATACAAAACCTCTTTTAACCCAAAGGTTTGTTGCATCAGAACCGGTAGGCGTTGTGCCTGTATAAAATATATCTCCTGTAGTATAATAATCGGCCCCGTTTACATCAAAGGC
>CAMPGG010000073.1 GCA_946885335.1 uncultured Chitinophagaceae bacterium | reverse complement strand
CCCAGGTAGAAAATCTTTGCAATCCATCGGGATTAAATGATGGATCGAAAAGAATAATGGTGTTATCCAGGATTTCTTCAATCTCTTTTCCTTGCGCAGCTGCCAGGTAATAAGCACTCAATAAAGATGCATTTGAACCACTGGCTTCATTGCCATGAATTGAATGACCTATATAAACCACGATAGGCATATCATCAATATTCACATCGGCCGATTGAGCAGGATCGCTCAATAACAAATGTTTTTGACGAATCTGCTCCAGGTTATCATGATTTTTTTTACTGGTGATTATGAGCAAAACCTGCGGACGTTTTTCATAAGTAAATCCAATGGTTTCTAATTTTACCCTGTCAGGGTTTGCGGCTGCAATTGCCTTCATGTAATTCACCAATCTGTCGTGTGTAACATGATATTCACCTACTTCATGATGAATAATATCTTTTGGCTTGGGGATGGATGGATCATATGAAACTTTTTGAGGAAGATAATAACTCAGATCCTGGGAAGATGCTCTATTTACAATCAGTAATAAACAAAAGGCAAATACAAGTCTTATCATAAAGTATTTTTTTAAAAATTGGAAATTAATGCCTTTCTTTCAAATGGCACATACTCAACTATAAATATCCTGGAGTTGTTGGAACTCAAGTGCTATTGAAAAATACCAATCATTGAATAGCATAATCTTGTAAAATCTTCCCTGTTATTAACAGGTATTAAAAATCTATTAACTTCTTTCATTGATATTCCATACTATAAATTGCAAAAAACCCATTGATTCCTGCCAATTACCCATTCAAAATGTTGGTGACTCGGTAACATAAAAAAATACCCATCCTATGTTGGAAATTTATTTCTGCAGGACTAAAACAAAAAGGTTGAGTTATAATTTTAATGCATTTATGAATTAGCTCAAGTCATTTTTGCCTAAACAAAAACTCTTACAGTGATGCAATTAATCTAACTTACATAAACCAAATCTTGTCCATTATGAATGGAGAGGAATATAAAATAACTGCTTATGCCAGGATAATATCTTTATCCATTCTCCTCCTATTTTATCATTACAATTCACATAGCCAGGAAAAAATAACAGGTATTATACTGGATAATAAAAACACGCCTATTGAAGGAGCAACAATCAGTATAAAAAATGCAAACCGCGCCACACTCAGTAATTACAATGGTCAATTTTCAATAAATGCCAAAATTGGCGACTTATTAATCATTTCTTCTGTTGGTATGGAAGAATTTCAACTGCAAATTTTTAATCAAACATTTATTACCATTAACATGTCATTTAAAGCTTCCAGTTTGGATGAAGTTTTGGTGATTGGGTATGGAACAGCAAAAAGAAAAGATGTAACTGGTGCTACTATACATGTTACGTCTGATGATTTTAATAAGATAGCTATTGCCAACCCATTACAACATTTGCAGGGAAAAATTGCGGGGCTTGTAATTGTTCAGCCGGGCGGAGATCCAAATGGAGATTTCACGGCACGAATAAGAGGAGCTACATCACTTGAAGGTCAACCACCATTATTGGTTATTGATGGAATTGCTATTGATGATTTCCATAAATCTTTTACCACTTTAAACCCTGCTGATATTATATCTTATGATATTTTAAAAGATGCATCTTCTGCGGCAATTTATGGATCACGTGGAGCTAACGGTGTAATCCTGGTAACTACAAAACAAGGAAAATCAGGTAAGGCATTCGTTGAGTACAATGGATTTGTGGGTATTGAAAAAATTTCAAATCAATTAGATCTTTTAACTGCGGATGAATGGCGCAAGGCCACAATATCCATGAATGCTGCTGGATTAGATTATGGAGGTCATACAGATTGGCAAAAAGTTATTTCACAAACAGGAATTTCAAACCATCATACTATTGGTATAAGTGGTGGAAATGACCAGGTCAATTTCCGTGGTTCTATTGGTTATATAAACCAAAAGGGAGTAATTATTAATTCAGCAAAAGAAAATATCACAACACGTTTAACAGCTACCCATAAAAGTTTAAAAGATAAATTGATCACTCGATACACTGTAAATACATCTTCCATTAAACGTGATTTTTTACCAGATCAGCAATCTACCAGCCAATCACGAACAGGTGGTGCCTTAGTATTTGGTCAATCCCTGGTTTATTTACCGGTATGGCCAGCTTATAAACCAGATGGAATGTATTCTATTGCACCTTCCAATATTTTCAATCCTTTATTCCTTGTAAAAGAAGTCTACAGTAAAAAAAGAGAAAATTTCTTCCAGGGATCTATAAAAGCAGATTATGAAGTATTTCAAGGATTTCAAGTTGGAATTCTGGGAGCATTATCCAGGGGTAACGATATTTATGATGGTTTTTGGCCAGGTATCCCCGGTACAAATGGAACAGGCCAGGCATTCAAAAACAATAATAATAAAGAAATTTTTTCAGGTGACATGCATGGTCATTACCAGAAAATATTCCGCAAACATACTATTGACATTACAGGCGTATATGAATACAATAAATACATAAATGATGGATTTGGTGTAATGGCACGAGGTTATCTTTTTCCATACTTGTTAAATAATAACCTTGTTGCAGCCACCAATGTACAACCTAATGATATCAGTTCTTATAAAGATGAAGTGAGGCTAATTTCATTTTTAGGCAGAGCTGTTTACAATTATGATGAACGTTACATTCTTACTGCAAACTTTCGCCGGGATGGTTCTTCCAAATTTGGTATCAATAACCGCTGGGGAAATTTCCCTTCTATTGCAGTTGCCTGGAGGGCAAGCAATGAGGATTTTTTTAAACAGATCAAATGGTTAAACAATTTAAAACTTCGGGTTAGTTATGGGTTAACCGGCAACCAGGAAAATCTTCCATCCAATGCTTATACGTTGTTATATGGACCCTCGGGACCTTATTTAAACAATAACCAGTTTTTACAAGGATATACAGTCTTGCAGGAAAATAACCCTGATTTAAAATGGGAAGTAAGAAAGTCTTTTAATATTGGTATTGATTTTTCACTTTTGGAAAATCGGATAAATGGATCCATTGATATATTCAATGATAAGACTAGTGATATATTATTCTTATACGACCTCCCACAACCTCCCTTTTTAACCAACAAGGTCTATGCGAATGCTGCTACGGCGTTGAATAAAGGCATAGAAATCTCTATTGAAGCATCAGTCATCAAAAAAAATAATATTTCATGGTCAACTCAGTTCAACATAGCCTCATTAAATAATTCAATCAAAAATCTTTTGGGTGATTTTAAAGCAGCAAAATTAGGATTAACCAACAGGCATTATGGATATGCAATAGGTGGAGGATTTGGTGGCACCTATGTTTCAGTATTGGAAATTGGTTATCCTGCAGGAGTTTTTTGGATACCAGAACATGCCGGCATCAATGCCAATGGTAAGGAGCTATTTAACAATTATAATGATAATGGAAAATTTGTTGGCATATCAGAAAACTATACTGATAAAGACCGTATATATATTGATCCCACTCCGCATTTTTCATGGGGATTTACAAATCGATTAGCAATAAAAAATTGGGAGCTGAGTATATTATTCCGTGGAGTTCAAGGTCAAAAAATATTTGCCAATAGTTTATTACGTGTTGAAAATATTAATTATTTGCCAGGAAGTAATGTAACAAGGAAAGCTCTTACAAATGGGTTTACAAATTTGCCGGACCCATCAACGTACTGGTTAAGAGATGGATCTTTTGCAAGATTAGAGAATTTCACGCTTAGTTATAATTACCATGCGAAAAAATCATTGCGTAAAATTGAATTTTACCTGGTTGCTACGAATCTGTTGGTAATAACAAAGTATGATGGCATTGATCCGGAAGTTCGAACGGAAGGATCTCAGCGTTATATCGATTTGGATTATTATCCAAAAACAAGTGGATTTTTTATAGGGGTAAATGCTGGTTTTTAAAAATCAAAAAAATCCTGGTATAATTCACTATTTAAAACCCAAAAAATGAAAAAGATAATGTACCGGATAATTTTTTTAGAAATAACGCTTTTGTGTTTAATAATATCCTGTACAAAACTTGATACAAGAGTTTATAACCAGGTTACTTATATCGGCCAAAATCCTCAACAAATTGATGCAAGCATAGGTTCAGTGTACGATGGTTTAAGATTCTATGCTCCCGTAAATCACGTATATAATTTAAATGAAGTAAGCACAGATGAAATTATTGTACCTGATCGTTTAACCAACTGGAATGACCAGGTGCAATGGAGTGAAATGTGGAAACATACATGGGGGGCAAATAATCCAATAATAAGTGGTGGATGGCAATTTATTTATGCCGGTATTGCCAGGATTAATTCAACAATGCAAATAATAGAAAAGGCTAACCCTATGCCCTCTAATGCTGCCTCTATGCTGGCGGGTATGAAAACTGTCAAGGCTTTTTATTATTACCTGGCATTGGATCTTTTTGGCAATGTACCAATAGTACAAAATAATAATACAGATCTTTCATCATTAACCAATAAAACCAGGCAAGAAGTATTTGATTACGTTGAACAGGAACTCAAAATTTCATTGCCACACCTGCCTACAGTACGTAATGGTGAAACATATGGAAGAGCAACTACCTGGTTTGCACAAGCTATACTTGCTAAACTTTATCTAAATGCAGAAATATACACAGGTATATCACGATGGGATGATTGCATAGCTGCATGTGACGCTATTTTAAATTCCAATTTATTTTTACTGGAAACTAATTTCTTCGATAATTTTAAAATAGCAAATGAAGGATCTAAAGAAAATATTTTCGTTTTACCATTTGATGTAAATGCTGGTTTAAATCCATTCTGGGTTCAGGCGGCCACATTACATTATAATAGCAATGCAACTTTTGGTTTTCAATTCTTTCCAGGCGGATACAATGGATTTTGTAGTACCGCGGAGTATTATAATCTTTTCAATGCAAAAGATATCAGGCGCAATATGTTCCTTGTAGGACAGCAGTACGTTAATCAAATTAATAATCCGGCAAATTTACAATTTGACTTTGGGGGTCACCCACTTAATTTCGATCCGGTAATTACAACCTTTGCCATCCAAAGTCCTAAAACAGAAACAGCAGGTGCACGTTGTGCTAAATGGGAATACAATAAAGTTGGGGGCGGCAACATGAGTAATGATTTTGCCATTTACAGGTTGGCTGATATTATTCTGATGAAAGCTGAGGCACAATTCAGAAAAGGAAATTTGGGAGAAGCTTTAACTACAGTAAACCAAAAAATTAATGGCGTATCTATCCGAAGCAGAACCGGCTTACCTGATTTTTCTGCAAACGAATTGAACTTCGATGGTTTATTGGCAGAAAGAGCAAGAGAACTTTCGTGGGAAGGACATCGGCGCAATGATTTAATTCGATTCGGTCGATTTAATGATGCAAGAATTCCAGAAAAAGCATTGTCAGAAAACTACAGAATACTTTATCCCATTCCTGATAGTGAGCTTAATAAGAACCCATATCTGAAACAAAATCCGGGATATTAGTTTTATTTAAAAACGTAAGTAAAAAGAATAAATTCCTGATCACCATCGTGCTGTCTTATCGTATCTGCATAATATTCAGTTTCTACAATGAAATGGAATTTGACAACCTGCATTCAGTTTGGACTAATTATCCTCCCAGGAATCTTCCTGTTAACACACTCGCATGCACAAACACCAGGAAAAATTTTACCATTAAAAATTCCATTGCAAAAACAAGATCTTTCACTTTACAATTATGCATCTGTGCGAATGGAATCTGGTAGTTCAGAAAAACCACCGTGGGATATAACACGCAGAAATTTTAACCAGGTCAAAGAAGTTTTTCCTACCGACAATTTGAAATTCGCCGACAGCATAAAATTTGTTTGGATAAAATTCCAGGTAAATAATCAGTCAGAGGCAACCACATTAGCGCTTTTATTTCCTAAAGCAGTTACAAAAGCCGTCTTGTATAAAGTATCAGGTGATTCGCTGCAACTTGTTGGGAAAACTGGTTTTATCATTGCTGTTTTTGCCAGGGATATTCCACAACAAGAAAATCGTATTGATATGGAAATCCCTGCTCATACTGAAACAGGGTTCTTAATCCAGGTTATCCTGTTTAATGGAGGTTGGATGCCTCAAATGCCTGTCCTGCAAAACATAGCATATGCAGATATGAATTCATTCAGCAATTTCAAAAAATTTAAACAACCCGGTCTTTTATGGGATCATTTTTTTACCGGAATATTCTTTATGTTTTTTGTGTTTGGCTTGATTAAATATTTGTTACTAGGTAAGGATAAGGTGTATTTGTATTACGCTCTATTAGGATTGTTCTCCGCTATTTTAATACTATTATCATCCGAATACCCAGCTTTAGAACTACCCTGGTTCGAAAACTTCAGGGGCATTGAATTATACAATCTCGTTTATCAGATCACACTTGTTTTCCAGGGATTATTTATACTGAAAATTTTGGAATTAAAAGCTAAATATCCAAAAATAACAATTGTAGCAAAATGGTATTTCGTTGTAAAGATTTTACTTGTTTTAATCATCACCTTAAATTGGTATTTAAATCAAAAACCTTCATGGGATTTATATACTGCAGAAATAATAGATGCATCTGTATTTCTTCTACTTACGGTAGGATGGGTAGTTTATTTGGCAACCATAAGAAAGGGATTTTTTAGATTCATATTTTGGGGTGCCTTGATAATTTGTTTAACCAATGCATTAATGTTTATTATCCGTTATTTTAGACTTTATCATTTACTTCCTGCCTGGTTTGGTGCTGATCCCAGAGCAAGTGTGCAACACTTTTACCAGGTTGCACTAGTCATAGATATGTTATTCTATTTTGCAGGACTTGCCTATCGTGATCGCGAAGTAGAAAAAGAAGTAGTGCAACTAAAACAAATGTCAATGGAACTTGAAATGGCTGCACTCCGGGCGCAAATGAATCCCCATTTCATATTTAATTCTCTAAACTCCATCAACCGATTTATTCTCCAAAATAATAAAGCACAGGCTTCTGCCTATCTAACAAAATTTTCACGCTTGGTCAGACTTATATTGCAAAACTCACAGGAATCATTAATCACGTTGGAAAGTGAAATCGAATCCTTGCAATTATACCTTGAATTGGAAGCACTACGGTTTGATGATCATTTTGACTTCAAGATTAAAATGGATGATGGACTGGATCCTTCACTTATAAGAGTGCCCCCTTTGATCATACAACCATTTACCGAAAACGCTATTTGGCATGGACTGATGCATAAAGAAGAAAAAGGCTTAATAGAAATTGAACTTTTTCAAAAAGAAGATAAACTGTGTTGTTTAATCCGTGATGATGGAATTGGCAGAGAAAAATCAGCATTACTTAAAAATAAATCTGTTTCAACACATAAATCCATGGGTATGAAGATCACAGCAAGCAGAATTGAAATGCTGCAACAAATGAAGCAAATTGACTCATTAATAAAAATTGTGGACCTTAAATTACCCAACGGTTATGCCGGGGGAACCGAAGTTATAATTACAATACCTTTAATAAAAGATTACCAGTTCACTCCTTCGAAATCTCAAAAAATAAAAGAACGGGTAATAAAATGATTTTATAGGAAGATTGAAATGAACGATACCCCGCCAAACCGATAATTACCCTATTGAACTTACCAAATACTCAAAGAAGCTAAACATATTAGGAAGCAGATAATAAATTTCGGAAAGATTAAATTTCAATAGTGGAAATATGATCAGATTATTTTTATTCCGGGAAAGTCATGTTTAAATTTATCCCTATAATCATTATTGGATTATTCTGGAATAATATTATCCATTCTCAACTCATTGACAGCCTTCAAAAAGTATTACCAACATTAAAGGATACTGCAAGAATTGATTGCCTGCATAATTTAAGTATTCAATACTTATTCAAGCCAGACGAAGATTCAGCAATGTATTTTGCTAACCTGGCTTATAAAGAATCTAAAAAAATAAATTATTTCAATGGCGTAGCGAAGTCTTTTGGCCCAAGAGCTGGTGCCCGTAATCATTTTCACAACGACTTTCCCGGAATGGAAAAACTGGCACTGGAATCACTTAAATGGTATGCACTTACCGATAATAAAAATGAAATTGAAATCTCTTATTGGCAACTTGGCTATGCACACTTTACACAGGGGAAATATGATGAAGCCTTGGCTAATTTAAGTTTATCGTATGAAGCAGCAACAAAAGCAGAAAGTCAATTTGCGTTAAGTGCATTGGAGCAAATGACTGATGTGTACCGGGAAAGAGGCGAATATGTTAAGTTGCTTGAAGCCCAACAAAAGATCATAAAGCATGAGCGGGAATCTGGCTTTACGAATTATTACACCTATCATGAATTATGGGTAATGGGACTGATGTACATGTTATTGGAAGAATATTCTACTGCCCTGCCTTTCTGGCGACAGCTATTTTTAGTAGAAAGCGAACTCGGATTTATCAGCACCTGGAACATGATGGAATATGCAGAACTCTTAACAAAATCAGGCCAAACTGATTCTGCATTGTTTTACTACAATCAATTTGATTCCACTAATGCTGAAAAAAAAGATCTCCGGTTTTTCCTGGTTAGCAAGGGTGAATATTATATAGCTAAAAAAGAATACCATAAAGCTTTACCCAATTTTCAAAAGGGATTATTGATTCACCAGGATTTACATGATTTAAACCAAACAAAAAGAGCATTACTCGATATTGCTAGATGTTACGAAGTATTGTACAAAAATGATTCTGCATTATACTATGCCACACAAGGTTTAAGCATTGCCAAAAAAACACAATCCAAACCCTATATACGTGATGGATATAAAATTCTTTACACAGTTTATAAAAGGTTGAATAAAACAGACAGTGCCTACCACTATTATCAAAATTATATTGATATGAAAGAGGCTGTTATGAATGCGCAGACAAGAGGAAAATTGGCAGCTTATAAATACGAACATCAAATAGCATTACTGGATAAGGAAAAAGAATTAAATGTTGCAAGATTACAAAGAGAATCACTTTTAAAGAACATTCTGATAGCCGGTGTATTGGCAACTCTATTATTAGGGATTTTTATTTTCAGGAATATTATCTTGAAAAGAAAAACAGAAAAAAATAAAAGAGAAATAGCGGAAAATGAATTAATGCTTCAAAAACTTGAATATGAAAAGACGAATGCTGAATTACACAAACACGCTACTGAATTAGAAATGCAGGCCCTCCGTGCACAAATGAACCCGCATTTTATTTTCAATTCATTAAACTCAATCAACAGGTTTATTCTTCAAAATAATAAAGAACAAGCTTCGGCATACCTGACAAAGTTTTCAAAATTGGTACGTATGATTCTGCAAAACTCGCAGGCATTAATGATAACGTTAGAAAGTGAGTTAGAGTCTTTGGAATTGTACCTTGACCTGGAAGCTTTACGTTTTGACAATCACTTTGCATATACCATAAAATTGTCTGACGAAATTGATGCAGAAATGTTGAAGGTTCCTCCACTAATTATTCAGCCATATGTTGAAAATGCCATCTGGCATGGATTGATGCACAAAGAAGAAAAAGGGCAGCTGGATATTGAAATAAATATGGAAAATAATTTTCTCTTTATAAGAATAACCGATGACGGTGTTGGCCGCAAACAATCAGCAACGCATAATAGTACATATGCTATTAAACACAAATCAGTTGGTTTAAAAATAACCGCGGAAAGAATAGCCAAGATCCAAAATTCAGATGCCAGCGAATCACCTGTAGAAATTAAGGATCTTATTTATGCTGATGGCAGCGCTGCGGGAACAGAAGTAATCATTAAAATACCCTGCATTTATGATAAAAGCGATATTGATTGATGATGAGGTTCATTGCCTCGATACATTGAACATTATTTTACATGATTACTGCCCGGAAGTGCAGGTTTTACAATTATGCTTATCTGCAAAACAAGGTCTTGCTGCTATCGAAAAACACCATCCCTCGCTTGTATTCCTGGATATTGAAATGCCCACTATGAATGGTTTTGATTTGCTTGAACATTTTAGTGAAATTCCATTCTCGGTTATTTTTACAACCAGTTATGATCAATATGCTATTAAAGCAATCCGTTTTAGTGCATTGGATTATTTATTAAAACCTATTGATCCCAAAGAATTGATTATTGCCATACGAAAAGTTCAATCTCAAAAAAATTTACCCTCTGCCGAACAATTCCAGATGTTGATGAACCAGGTAAAACATAATGAAACTGGTTTTCATAAAATTGCAGTACCAACTTCTGATGGCTTTGAATTAATCCCTGCTGACCAGTTAATTCGTTGTGAAGCCAATGATAATTATACTCATCTCTTCTTAAAAAATAAAACCAAGATCACTGCGTGCAGAACTTTAAAAGAAGTGGAATTACAGGTGCAGGATTTTCCTTTTTTCCTTCGCGTTCACCATTCATTCATTGTGAATCTGAATGAAGTAACAAAATATGTGCGGGGCGAAGGCGGATACCTGGTAATGAGTGATGGCTCTACAGTCAATGTTTCCCGCAGTCGGAAAGAAGCATTAATGAAATGGTTTTGACCATCCCATTGAATTTTTGATTATTATATTCAATTCATTGTTCTGACAAGTCTGTTCAATAACCATCTTAAATAGTTTATTTACTGCCCAATTTCTCCAACTACTCAGTTGAACTATTATCGGCTGCAGAATGGATGTAGATTTTATGAATTATTTCCATAAACCATTAATAATTATTTTATGAGAAAGAAAATTCTATATGCAAGTTTAGTTTTTGCTTCAATCTCCATTTTTAATTTTTCTTGTCAGAAAGAGTCAATGGAAACAACTGCAAATGAAACAGGTGTTACATCTAAAAAAAATAACAACGAACATGGTCATCTAAAACAAACTAAAACTTTCTCATCAGATGTAGCAGTAAGTTGGTTGAATATTCAACTGACTATGTTTAAAACCCCCAGGCCTGCAGGAACAGGATCACAGGCAACCGACAGGGCACAGGCCTATTCCGGTATTGCATTATACGAAGCAGTAATGCCGGGCATGCCTGGCTATCAAACGCTTACGGGCCAATTGACCGATTTCCCCACAATGCCCTCCACGGAGCCTGGCAAGGCTTATCATTGGGCTGCAAGTGCTAATGCTGCCCTGGCAGAAATAAGCAGGTTGCTGTTTAACACAACAGCCCAGGTCAACAAAGACGCCATGAATAACCTGGAAAATACCTTGCAAACAAGTTATGCTGATGAAGCGGACGCTGCTACCATTGAACGTTCGATTGCCTTTGGAAAAGAAGTGGCAACACGAGTATTTGCGTGGTCAGTCACAGATGGCTTTGCCAACATCAATCCACCTTATATACCCCCTGTTGGTGTTGGACTTTGGGTACCAACCGCACCTCCCCCTGCTGCTGCGATCAATGCATATGCATTTCAACGCAGGCTAATCGTACCCGGGTCTGCGCAAGGGACAGCACTTGAACCCCTGCCTTCATTCTCCACTGATCCTGGTTCAGCATTTTATGCCATGGTAAAAGAATTGTACGATGCCTCATTATTACTCACACATGAACAAAAAGCGATGGCGGACTATTTTAAGGATGCCCCTGGTTATGGAGCCGGTGGCGGATATGTGTGGGTGTTAATGGAAGCACTACGGATTGCTCAGCCTAGCCTGGACCAGGCTGCCATCATTTATGCCAAAACGGGGATGGCCCAGCACGATGTCACCATTGTGCTGTTTACCAGTAAATATAACTTCAATACCATGCGTCCCGTAACGTATATAAATGCATATATCGATCCAGCCTGGAATCCCTATCTCGGCACGCCTAATCACCCCGAATTCCCTGCTGGCCACGCTACTACAAACGGCGCTGTCCTTACCATACTGAGTAATAGTTTCGGAGAGAATTTTCCTATGACACTTCGTATGTACGATTACCTGGGTTACCCATCCCGTCCATATTCAACATTTAAGCAAATGGGCCTGGATATGGCAGACAGCCGGTTTTATGGTGGCATACATTACAAGGAAACCTGCACGAAAAGTATTGCGCAGGGTAAAAAAGTGGCAATGAATATTTTGAGTACGGTGAAGTTTAAGAAGTGAACAGGCATATTGGATTATAATGCCTGGCTATGTCAATTGACAGTCAGATTACCAGATAAATATTTAAATCGTGAAACCGCTACTGCCATTAACCACTCTTCTTTTATTGAGCGGTGTACTATTTTATCTTTCCTGCAAAAAAGAATATTCTTGCGAAAACTGTAATCAAGTAAATACTCCACCAATAGCTGATGCGGGGCCAGATTATGTGATTGTTTTACCAGTCGATAGTATCATCCTCGATGGCAGTTCTTCCAGTGATGCTGATGGTGTAATCAGCAGTTATGCGTGGAGAAAAATTGCCGGTCCCGCATCATTTTTAATTTCAGAACCATCCCTGGTAAATCCCGTTGTTAAAAAACTTACAGCAGGTTTGTACCAGGTTGAACTTAAGATTACAGATAATGATGGACTAAGTGCAACTGATACGATGCAAAT
>CAMPGG010000072.1 GCA_946885335.1 uncultured Chitinophagaceae bacterium | reverse complement strand
AATTCGCATTAAATGATGAAAGAGTAAAGGTGCATGCCAATGAAAAAAACCTGGGAGATTATCCTAACCGGAATAAAGCAGCATCTTTTGCAAAAGGAAAATATATTAAATACCTGGATAGCGATGATATCATTTATCCGCATTGTATCGATGTCATGGTTAGAGCTATGGAAATGTTTCCGGAAGCAGGTTTTGCTCTTTCCTCTATGCCCGATCCTGACAAACCATACCCGGTGTTATTAAATGCAAGAGAAGCATACCTGGAAAACTTTAATGGTTATGGACATTTTTTAAGAGCACCAGGATCTGGTATTATTAAACTTGAAGCTTTTAATAAAGTTGGCGGCTTTAGTGGAGAAAGAATGATAGGTGATGCTGACTTATGGTACAAGATGGCATTGTATTATCCCCTCGTTAAAATGTCAACATTTTTATATTGGGACAGGCAGCATGAAAACCAGGAACGGCAATCATCATATGCAAAACAGTATCCAAAGCTGCAAAAAATGATTATTGACAGGTATTTTAATCATCCGGATTGTCCTTTATCTGAAAAAGAAAAAAAAGAAATTTTATTAAATAAGAGAAAGCAGAAAATAAAAGGATTCATATTAAACAAATTGAAGAAAATAATATGAGTAGAATTATTTCGCAAAAAATTTTTTAATAAAGCATGAATAGGTGGAAGAAAACTTCATTGGCTATGCTACTTCCTATTAAATGGTATAAAACCTGCCTTGCTATTCACTCATGCATATTTTAATCTTACCATCAGAGGAATTTATTCCTGATTATGAACCGGATGCTGGTATATTTCAATATCACCAGGCAAAAGTTCTTGTTTCGGCGGGGCATAATGTGGGGGTTTTATCCATTAAACAAACTTTTACGATTCCCATGATCTTAAAAGCAATGCTTTTTAAATTATTCAATAAAAAAGCAGGAAATAAATCTGATTATTATTCTTTTACCGGACTTGCTGATTTGATGTATAAGAAAATGTTTAACCTAAAACATTTTTATAGCCAGGAGAGTATAGAAGGCATTAATGTATATAGGATGGATGGATTTTATTACTTAAATACAAAGGATTCTCAAAGGTTAAACGGATGGTTGCAAGCCGGGCTTACTTTGTTTGAAGAATACATGAAGAAATTTGGAAAACCAGAAATCATCCATGCGCATAATGCCATGTTTGGTGGGATGCTTGCTTATCAGATTTATAAAAAATATGGTTTGCCATATATTATAACCGAACACAGCAGTCGGTGGGCCTTGCAAGAAATAAGAAGTCCATTATTAAAAAGAAGGGCAAAAGATGCATATTTAAACAGTAAATACGCGTTTGCAGTAAGTTCAGATTTTAGTAATAAGCTTAATACAGGTTTTAATATAAATAAGTTCACAGTTTTACCGAATGTTATAGATCCATATTTAGAAAGCAAACAAGTCGAATTATCCAACAGCCTTAATGGTAAATTTATTTTTTTTCATGCTGGTCATTTCAAGCCCGTAAAAGACCAGGTAACACTTTTGAAGGCTTTCAAAATTATAGTAGAAAAAAGCAGTGTACCCGTTGAATTGCGTATGGCGGGAAAAGGAGATCTTGAAATTGAATTAAAAAAATTAAGTTCAACATTAGGTATTCAGGAACATGTTAATTTCCTGGGTTTTTTAAACAGGGAAGGGTTAGATCATGAAATGCGTAAGTGTAATTGTTTTGTTATGTCCAGCCTATATGAAACCTTCTGTGTAGTATTAATTGAAGCAATGCTGTATGGTAAACCGGTGATTGCCACAAACAGTGGCGGACCTGCTGACATTGTAAATCCTGCATGTGGTTTATTGGTTAATCACAAGAATCCTGAATTATTGGCTGATGCAATGCTTAAAATGCTTAACAGCTATAAAGAATACTCCCCAGAAGCTATAAGAAAATATGTGATCAATAAATTTGGAACTTCTTCCTTCCTGCAATCTGCTGTTAATACCTATAGCAAAGCAATTGCCTGAAAAGTTGTGAGCTGAATACTTGTATGGAGATTTACTCGGGATAAAATAATGTCTTTAAGAATTTTTAAATACCAGGATACTTATATAAAATTATGATGAGCATCGAAGAACCTTTAGTAAGTATTTGCACAATGAGCAAGGATCTGGAAGATTTGATTGCGGATGGCTTTAACAGCTGGCTTGCACAACAAACAGATTTTTCTTTTGAAATTGTATTAAGTGATGACCACAGTACAGATAATACAGTAGCCATAGCCCAAAATTTTCAGAAACAATACCCTGATAAAATCAAGGTACTAACATCTAATAAAAAATTGGGGCTAGCTGCAAACTGGATTAAGTGTATGCAGGCTTGTAAAGGAAAGTATATTGCATTTTGTGATGGAGATGATCTTTGGACAGATCCTTTAAAACTTCAAAAACAAATTGATTACCTGGAAGCAAACCCTGATTGCAACCTGGTGTGCGCAGATTATGATTATGTAAGCCAAACCGGTGAATATATCACATCTGAATGGAAGCAGAATTGGTATGGTAAAAAATTTGACATCGTTGAGAATCTTGCTGATTCTATTTGTACTACATTGACAACGGTTATCAGGACTTCAGCCCTGGCTCCGTTGTTAAATAGAATTACAATGGAAAAACATCCCTTTATCTGGGATACCGTTTTATGGGCTTTTACTTTACAATCGGGGTATGGTTATTTCTACCCGGAGAAGATGGCATTGCGGCGGGTACAGGCAAATGGCGTTTACACGACTAAGGGCCCATTAGAGAGAGCCGTATATGATATCGGCAGCATTCATTCTATCAGGTCGTTAATTAACGATAAAAGAGTTCATGCTCAATTAAATAAAAGCCTTTACAACCTGAATCTGATGATAGCAAAAGAGAATTTTAAATTGGGTGATAAAACAAAAGGACGAAAACATCTTTTGAAATCAGCAGTTGAATGGAATGGCCCGGATGCAATTAAAAACAATGTCAAATATATTTATTGGTATTTCAAATCACTGACGGCCTAAACCCTAAGATTTCAATTACTATTTAAGCGCATGCATAATTTAAAAACTGATCCATCTTCAACTAATCCTAAACTTTATAGGCAATGTGCTATATCCGTGATGGATACTATTTCGGATCCTGATATTGTTTTTGATGAAAAAGGAATATGTAATTATTATTATGAATTTCAAAAACAATATGCTGATAACGTATTTACCGGTAGCGATGGGGTTAATAAATTAGCAGCGATTGCAGATCAAATCAAAGAGGAAGGTAAAAATAAACCCTATGATTGTATTATGGGTTTAAGCGGTGGAGTGGACAGTACTTATGTAGCCTATTTGGCCAAGCAACATGGTCTGCGTCCATTAGCCGTTCATTTTGATAATGGATGGAATAGTGAACTGGCTGTTCAAAATATTGAAAATATCGTTCAAAGACTAGGAATTGATCTGCATACATTCGTTATCAATTGGAACGAGTTTAGAGATCTGCAGCTTGCTTATCTTAAAGCATCTGTCATTGATATCGAAGCCATAACTGATCATGCAATTTTTGCAACTTTGTACCGGTTGGCAGGCGAGAAAGGCATTAAATATATTCTGAGTGGTACAAATGTTCAAACAGAAAATACCTTACCCAAAAGTTGGATACATCCTAAAACAGACCACATAAACATCAAATCCATTCACAAATTATTTGGAACAGTGCCATTGAAAACCTTTCCTTTTATGGACGCCAAAGTGAAAAGGTATTATCAGCAAATAAAAGGTGTAACATCTGTTTCGGTTTTAAATTACCAGGAATATAATAAAGCACATGTAAAAGAACTGATTCAAAAGGAACTACATTGGAGAGATTATGGCGGAAAGCATTATGAAAGCATTTGGACTCGTTTTTACCAGGGTTATATACTGCCAACAAAATTCAAAGTTGATAAACGTAAAGCTCATTTATCTGATTTGATCTTTAGTAATCAGATTACGAAAGAAGAGGCTTTGAAAGAATTAGAAAAACCAATTTATCCACAAGAACAGTTTAATGTAGATTTTGAATTCGTTTTAAAAAAACTTGGATTAAGTGAAGAAGAATTTGAAAGTATTATGAAAAAAACTCCCAGGAGCCATTACGATTTCGATTACGAAAAAGCCATTGAACTTCGTTATCCAATATTGAAACCTATAAAATACATTTATCGAAAAATCAACCCGGTTAAATGATTGCAATAATAAATTATGGCTTAGGTAACTTAAGTTCCATACAAAATATGTGTAAGCGATTAGGTATTGATGCAGTAATAACCAATGATGAAGAAATACTTAATAAAGCATCTAAATTGATTTTACCAGGAGTCGGGCATTTTAAGAAAGGGATGGAAAACCTGCACAGCAGTGGATTAAAAACTTTGTTGGATAAAATGGTTTTAGAAGATAAAAAGCCAATTCTAGGTATTTGCCTTGGAGCGCAATTAATGACAAAGCATAGTGAAGAAGGTGATGTAGATGGATTAGGCTGGGTTGATGCCGTTACTGTAAAATTTGATGAAAATAAAATCAATAATCATAAGATTCCTCACATGGGTTGGACCGATATAATGACTGTGGATGAAAATCCTTTGTGGAAAAACCTTCCGGATGAACCCCGGTTTTACTTTGTCCATACATATCATTTTCTGTTTCAGGAAAAGGATGAAATCAGTGCTATGGCAGATTATTCCTATCCATTTGCCTGTGCTTTTCATAAGAAAAATATTTACGGTACCCAATTCCATCCTGAAAAGAGTCATAAGTTTGGAATGAAAGTGTTGGAAAACTTTAGCAAGCTTAATTAATTCATGCGTCGCATCCGAATAATTCCCGTTCTGCTTTTAGAAAAAGGAGGGCTATATAAAACGGTCAAATTTAAAAATCCTAATTATGTAGGAGACCCCATTAATGCTGTCAAGATCTTTAATGAAAAAGAAGCAGATGAATTATTACTGCTTGATTTCAGGGCTTCTGCGGATAAAAGAAAAATCGATTTTAATAAAATAACAGAAATTGCCAGCGAAGCTTTTATGCCTATGGCATATGGGGGAGGAGTTACAAAATTGGATGAAGCCAAAAGAGTATTTGATTGTGGCTATGAAAAAATCGTCTTGAATTCTGTTCTATTTGAAAATAATTTACTGGTAGAAAATATTGCCAATATTTATGGTGCCCAGGCAGTTGTTGGTTGTATGGATGTTAAGAAAAATTTCTTTCGGAAGAATTTGGTGTATTCACATTCAGGGAAAAATAAAACTGGCTATACTCCCCTTGAATGGGCTTCAAAATTAGAAGAGTATGGTGTGGGTGAAATAATTATAAACAATATTGATAACGATGGTACATGGGAAGGTTATAATCTTGAAATAATTGCGGAGGTGTCTGCTAAAGTTAAAGTGCCGGTGATTGCCTGTGGGGGAGCTGGATCTGTTGATGATTTTAGAAAGGCAGTGGATGCAGGCGCTTCAGCAGTAGCAGCGGGCAGTATGTTTGTATACCAGAAAAAAGGAATGGGTGTTTTAATCAGTTTTCCTTCGTCTTTGAAATTGCAGGGCGGGTAGCAATTCCTGCATTAAACAAGAAGTTTTATTCCATTGGCTGAAATGCTATTAATTTTACGCTATAATTTTTTTGATGAATAAAAAAATTTCATTCGGCATAATTGGTTGCGGAAGAATTGCCCAGCGACATGCAGAACATATTTTAAAGTTTGGAGAACTTAAAGCGGTTTGTGATAATATTCATGAAAAGGCTGATTTGCTTGCCGGGAAATACAATGCGAAAGCGTTTTATTGTGTTGAAGAATTATTGGCTAATGCCAATGGAATAGATGTCATTTCAATTTGTTCTCCTAATGGGTTGCATGCTACGCATGCCATTCAGTCTTTGAAAAAAGGATATCATGTACTTTGCGAAAAACCTTTAGCCATCAATGTGAATGATTGCGGCGAAATGATCAAGGCTGCTGAAGCAGCTAATAAAAGATTATTCGCCATTAAGCAGAACAGGTTTAATCCACCCATTGTTGCGGTAAAAAAAGCCATTGATGAAGGACGGCTAGGAAAAATATTCAGTATTCAACTTAGTTGTTTTTGGAATAGAAATCCTGATTATTATGCCAATTCCTGGAAAGGAACTAAAGATATGGATGGAGGTACATTGTATACTCAATTCAGTCATTTTATTGATTTATTATACTGGATTATAGGTGATGTAAAAAACGTGCAGGCTTTCTTAGGGAACTATGCACATAAAGAGATCATCGAGTTTGAGGATACGGGTGTGGTAATTCTTGAATTTTATAATGGTGTAATCGGCACAATAAATTATACAGTAAACAGTCATGAAAAAAATATGGAGGGTTCTTTAAGTATTTTTGGAGAGAAGGGTACGGTAAAAATTGGAGGGCAATATTTAAATGAACTTGAATACCAGAACATCCAGGATTATCGCATAGAAAATCTGCCGGAAGGAAATAAGGCTAATAACTATGGTAATTACCAGGGTTCTATGAGTAACCATGATAAGGTTTATGAAAACCTGGTTGCCGTACTTACCACCAATGCCAGTATAAATACAAATGCCTTCGAAGGGTTGAAGACGGTTGAAATCATTGATAAAATTTATAACGCTGCAAAGCAGGTATGAATCCCACTTATTTAGAATCACAAATTATTAATACTGATTTTGGTTGTGATGTAAAGATTGTAAATCCTGTAAACATTTATGGTGCAAAGATTGGAAACAAATGTTTCATCGGTCCTTTTGTAGAAATACAAAAAACGGTGGTAATAGGTGATCGGTGTAAAATACAATCACATAGTTTTATTTGCGAACTGGTAAACATTGGCGATGACTGTTTTATTGGGCATGGAGTAATGTTCATTAATGATTTGTTTGAAGGAGGTAGTCCTGCGATGGGAGATAAAACGAAGTGGAAATCTACAGTTATTGGACGGAATGTTTCAATTGGATCCAATGCCACCATATTGCCCGTAATAGTCTGCGATAATGTAGTAATTGGCGCAGGAGCTGTTGTTACTAAAAATATTTCTGAACCTGGTATTTATGCAGGAAATCCTGCAAAAAAAATAAGAACACTATAATATGACCGTGCCTTTTGTAGACTTGCAATCACAATATCAATCCATTAAAAAAGATATTGATCTTGCTATTGAATCTGTAATCCGTGATACTGCTTTTATTGGTGGTAAATATGTGAAAAATTTTGAAGCGGATTTTGCATTGCTTTATGGCGTAAAAAATGTTATCAGTTGTGCAAATGGCACTGATTCTTTGTATATTATTATGAAGATGTTAGGTGTTGGACAGGGCGATGAAGTTATAACTGTGGCCAATAGCTGGATTTCCAGCAGTGAAACAATTTCACAAACAGGTGCAACACCGGTTTTTGTCGATGCAGACGAAAACTTTTTCAGTATGGATGAAACTCTATTGGAAGAAGCTATTACACCAAAAACTAAAGCATTAATTGTGGTTCACCTGCAAGGGCAAATGTGTAACCTTAAAAAAATTGTAGAAATATGTAATGAAAAAAATATTTTCCTTATAGAAGATTGTGCGCAATCCCATTTTTCTGAGTATAATGGACGAAGGGCCGGACTCACTGGCATAGCGGGTAGCTTCAGTTTCTACCCGGGAAAAAACCTTGGAGCTTATGGAGATGCAGGCTGCATAATTACAAATGATGACCAACTGGCCGAAAAATGCAGGATGTTTGCAAATCATGGTGCATTGAAAAAACACAAACATCAAATGGAAGGTATCAATAGCCGGATGGATGGCATCCAGGCGGCTGTTTTATCGGCCAAATTACCGCATATTTTAAAATGGACTGAACAGCGAATCGCTAATGCTGCATTATACCATAAACATCTCAGCGGTATTTCTGAAATCATTTTGCCAAAAATTCGTTCAAACAGCAAGCATACTTTTCATTTATATGTAATCAGGGCTAAAGACAGGGATGGATTAATGGATTACCTGAAAAAAAATGATATTGAAGCTGCTGTTCATTATCCAACACCATTGCCATTACTTCCTGCTTATAGTTACCTGGATAAAACCAATAAAGATTTTCCTGTTTCAGATAAATTAGCAAAAGAAATACTTTCTTTGCCGATGTATCCGGAGCTTTCCGAAGAGAAAATCGTTTACATTGCCAATACTATAAAAGCATTTTATAAAAAATAAGCATTGGAGTTAAAGAACAAGACTATTTTCATCATATCGCAACAAGGCTGGAGCGATGGCATCTATATTTCCAAACATCATTATGCAATTGAATTAGCAAAAAAAGGTAACAAGGTTTACTTCATGGGAGGCCCTTCTCATGAAAATACGATTAAGCTGGGAAGGATTAAAATACTGGATACATTGTTTGATAATCTTAAAGTTATTGAACATGAACTCTTTTATCCATTGTTCATCAAATTTAAACTTCCCTGGTTGCACCAGATATTGATCACCAGGCATATCAATAATATTTTAAAAAGAACAGGAGCAAGGCCTGATATTATTTGGTCATTCGATCTTTCTAATACAATTCCATTAGAAGCATTTCCAAAGTATGCATTTAAACTTTTTATGCCAGTTGATGAACCTTCAGATCCGGTTGCATTTAAAGCTGCTAAATCAGCACAGGCTATTTTTTCAGTAACGGACGAAATAATTAATAAATACAAAAACTTCCAGGTACCTAAATTTTGTATTAATCATGGCGTAGCAGACTTTTTCATTAATGACAATCCGGATGAAAAAATACATACTCCGCCTGTTGTTGGTTTGTCTGGTAATTTTTTAAGGCCAGATATTGACAGGCCTGTTCTGTTAAAAATTCTTCAGTTAAATCCTGCAATACAATTTAATTTTTTTGGCAAAATTGATGATAAATGGGAAAGGGATGGAGAAGTAATTTCATTTATTCAACAAATTAAGCAGCTATCCAATGTTACTTTGCACGGAAGTTTATCTCCACAGGATCTTGCGGAGAAGTTGAAAAAAGTGGATGCATTTCTCATTTGCTATGATATTAATAAAGATCAAAGCCGGGGTACCAATTACCATAAATTATTGGAATACCTTGCCGCTGGCAAAGTAATTATCACGAATAATGTAACTACTTATAAAGACCACCCCGATCTGGTAGTGATGAATGCAAGTCGTGAAAACAATGAAGGGCTGCCGGAGCTGTTTCAAAATGTTATAAATAACCTGGAACATTATAATTCGATGGAATTGCAACAAAAAAGAATCCGGTTTGCAGAAAAGTTCAGGTATAGTACACAGTTGACAAAAATTGAAAAACTACTTTCATAAGAAGATCCATTGAAAAAGATTTGCATAGTTTCTACAAGGCACATTAGTTATAATCCCAGGGTATTAAAAGAAGCAGATACATTACACAACGCAGGCTATTCGGTTGTAGTGGTTACAATTAATAATCATCATTTGCAAAGCAGGTTCGATGAAGAATTAATGAAGGAACGGTCCTGGTCACTGCGCACGGTTAATTACAGGAAGTCCGTGAAAAATGAAAGAATGCGATGGTTAAAACTTTCTTTACAAAATAAAATACTGGGTCAATTACGGAAAATCAGTTTAAAATATGGTATTGCTGAAATGGTGGCAGACAAAGCTTACAATAGCCTAAGAAAAATAGCAATAAAAGAAAAGGCAGATTTGTACATCGCCCATCATGTTGAGACATTAGGTATAGCATTTTCAGCTGCCAAAATAAACAATGCAAAATGGGGATTTGATGCCGAAGACTTTCATTCAGAAATGGAAGATTCATACAGTCATTCTGGTGAAAAGGAATTAGCTGAATTTCTAGAGAATAAATACTTGCATCAATGTGATTATTTTACTGCATCTTCCCGCGGTATTGGTGAGGCTTACAAGAAGAAGTATAACCTAAAGCAGCATTTTACAGTTATATTAAATTCATTTCCATTAGTTTCTTTGCATATAAAACAAGTTAATTATCCAATTAAATTTTATTGGTACTCCCAGGTGATTGGTCCTACACGCGGTTTAGAACAGTTGATAATCGCTTGTGGAAAATTAAGGGGACATTTTGAAATACACCTTCGCGGGACTATTCAAAATGAATCATATAAATCAGTACTATTAAAGTTGGCAATTGAAAATGGTGTGCAGGATAAAATTCATTTTCATGAACCGATTCTGGCTGAACAGATTATATCAAATGCTGTTCAATTTGATGTTGGCCTCGCTTTGGAATATGAAACCTCACTTAATAAGAAATTCTGCGTAGCTAACAAAATATTTGCGTATCTCATGTCTGGATTAGCAATTGTAGGCACTGATACATTTGGGCAAAAAGATATCTTCACACATTTTCCAGGTGCTGTGAAAATTTGTAAAATGGATAATTCAATTGACCTGGCAAAGGCTATGCAATATTTTATAGATTACCCGGATCAATTGGAAATGGCAAAAAAATCAGCCAGGCAGGCTGCTGAACAGGAGTTTAATTGGGAAAAAGAATCTAGTAAATTTTTAAAGACGATTGAAGGAATAATAGAAAATGAAAAAAGTTTTAATCATTTCACCCCACTTCCCACCATCTAATCTTGCTGCAGTACATAGAAGCCGTTTATTTGCCCGGCATTTACCATCATTTGGTTGGGAGCCTGTTATATTAACCGTTCATGAAAATTATTATGAAGAAAATTTAGATTGGAATCTGTATGAATTGCTTTCTGAAGGATTGCGAATAGAAAAAGTGGAGGCATTTAAAGTTACAAAACCACGTCTTGTGGGTGATATTGGATTAAGGTCATTTTATCAATTAAGAAAAAGAGCTTTACAATTATTAAAATCAGAAAAATTTGATTTTGTATACATCCCAATTCCTTCATTTTATACAGCTTTGATTGGTCCCTGGTTAAAGCGACGAACAAATGTAAATTTTGGAATAGATTATATTGATCCATGGGTTCATGATTTTCCTGGTTCTGAAAGTTTGTTTTCCCGGCATAGGGCAAGTTCTGTTTTAGCGAAATGGCTGGAGCCAAAAGCGTTAAAAAGCGTTTCTTTGATTACAGGTGTGGCGGAAGGATATTATAAAGGTGTTTTGGAGCGAAATCCTGATTTGCAAAAAACATGTTTATTTGGTGCCATGCCATACGGTGGAGAAGCATCTGATCACGAGGCTGTTAAAAAATTAGCTTTAAAACCTTACTTGTTTCAAAAAGAAGATAACATTACCAAACTGGTGTATGCGGGTGCCATGCTTCCTAAAGCATATGATCCATTGGAAAAAATTTTTGAAAGTTTAAAGGAAAACAAAGCTGAATTTAATAATATTCAATTTCATTTTATTGGTACAGGTCATTCAGCAAATGATGCAGCTGGTTATAATATAAGATCGCTGGCAGAAAAATACGGGTTATGGAATAGTATGGTTTATGAATACCCTGCAAGGATTCCTTATCTGGATGTACTTGTGCATCTTGATGTGGCTGATGCCATTTTTGTTTTGGGAAGTACCGAGCCACATTATACACCGTCAAAAGTTTACCAGGGTGTTTTAGCGCAAAAACCTATACTCGCAGTATTACATTCAGCGAGTACAGCTGTGAGTGTTATTAATAATTCTAATGCTGGATTTGTTCTTGACTTTGATGGCACTGAAGACCTGGAAAAATTAAGGGAGCAGTTTGCTACAAAGTTGAATGACTTTATACAATATATACCCCATTTCAAACAAGAGGATGTTGATAAGCGGTTTTTTGATCAATTTTCAGCGAAAGAAGTTACTGGAAAATTAGCAGGCTTGCTTGATCTATGTTATGAAAAGTAAAGTTTTTGTAAAATTCCCCCGTACAGGTTTGGGCAATATGATGCTTATTTGGGCAAGGGGCATTGTACTTTCAAAAACATATAATATTCCGCTGGTTTGTTCTTTATGGTATGGATTGAGATTAGGACCCATTTTAAGGAATGAACCTAAAAAAAGATTTTACTGGGGATACTTTAAGGAAACACCAATACTAACATTATTGCAAACAAATTTTAATAGTTGGTTTGCAAAAAAAGAATATAATATCCAGCCTGATAAAACTATTTCATCCAATAGAAAAGTTGGATTTTATATTTATAACAGGGTAATAATTGAAAGTGATCTGTTTGCAATGATCAGGAATCATCAGCCATTAATAAAGTCTGAATTAGATCGTTTATTATCACCTGGAATGAAACATGAATTAAAAAGATTCAACAAACCTGTAATCAGTGTGCATATCAGGCGAGGTGATTTTAATTTCGGCCCTTCTATAACACCAATAGATTATTTCATTAAGGCCGTTAAATTAATTCGCGAAAATGTTGGAGAATTATGGCCTGTTACAATTTTTACGGATGCCAGGAAGAATGAAATTGAAGAGATATTAAATTTACCCGAAGTTTATTTGGCTGAAGAAAAGGCAGACATCCTTGATATTATTTTAATGAGTCAGAGTAAAGTAATAGTACTTTCTAAAAGCAGCACATTTAGTTATTGGGCTGCATTTCTGTCTGATGCCATTGTAGTTCGGTCATCTACCGATTGGCAAAATAGAATTCGTACCCCTAATGAAAATGAAAATTATATCGAGGTGGAATGGGATGATGATAATTGCGCATCAGATATATCATTGATTAATGCACTCAAAAAAAATCATTCACCGGCATTTCAAAAATCTTAATATAAATATTGAAAAAAAAAATTGCCATTGTCACTACTCATCCAATTCAGTATAAT
>CAMPGG010000071.1 GCA_946885335.1 uncultured Chitinophagaceae bacterium | reverse complement strand
TCATCTTTTATTATTATTGCAAATAATTGTGATCTGCTTTGATGAGAACTGAATCAACAGCATCCCACAAAACACTGATCCAAAACCAAAAACTAACAATGAAAACAATTCTGACTGCACTATTGCTTTTTTGCATGGCATCCGTTGCCCAATCGCAAACTTCTTATATACAGGTAAATGGAGAACCGGGTCTTTCGGTTTTTCTCAATGGTGATTTCCAGGGAAAAACAACCGCCGAATTAAAAGGCTACATTATAGAAAATGTAACCCCGGGAGAAAATTTGATCAAAATTGTAAAGGATGGTTACACACCCTTTGAAGAAAGAATATCAGTGAGGGCCGGCGAAGTACTGGCTTATAAAGTAAAACCCTTTACCAAACACCTGGTCACTATTTCGGAAAAAGGAAACAACGAGGAAACCAGTAAAAAAGCCGCCGTTGTAACCGGCAAACTCATCGTGCAGTCTGTTCCTATAGAAATAAAAATCACCATACCGGATATCGAAGGGGTAACCAATGCTCCTAAAACAAAAGACGAATGGATTGTTGAAAATATACCGGCCGCAAATTACCCGGTTAGTTTTTCCTTTAATGGAAAAATCATCAATAAAACAGTTCCTGTATCAGCTAATGAAATAACAAACGTTTTTGTTAACATGCTCAATGGTGAGGTGACAATTAAAAACTCCCGGGATGAAAAAATAGAACTGGGCACCAATGCCAGATACCTGAACGAACTGGCCGCCAGGTTTAAATATAAAAACAAACAAAGTGCATATGCATTTGGCAGCTTCAATGCAGAAGCAGGCAATCTGATGCGTAAAAAAGGATTTAATTATAATAATACCACCAGCTATAGTACCATAAAAGGTTTAGGCAATCCATACCCTGAAGGTGTTTCCAGTATTGTTGTTGATAATAACAGGAACATGGTAATTTCTTACCAGAACACTTTCAAATCAGGTAATGACGCTGCAGCAGTGAATGCCGCCTACAATAGTTTATTAAAAGAGATTAAAGCAAACATTCCTGAAAAGTTTTTGAAGTATAATGACTATGGTGTGGTTATACAGATACCGGGTTTTGATTTTATTGCTTCACTGGCCAAATGGAATTTTAATAAATGGACAGCAGTAGCCATTACCTTTAGCGCGGTTGATTAATAAAGGTTAAGCATGGACAGGGATTACAGGAATCAGGAAAGAATGCATCACTAAAATATTATGTACGCCGAACCTCACTGCCACTTACCGGCTCAGCATAATAAAAACCACCCTGCAGCAATGCATGCAATGCATCTTCCAACTGCGCCGGTTCGCAGTCTTTTAAAATAAATCCCTTTGCGCCATGGCTGAACATGCGGATAACCGCGTTTTCATCATCATACATGGAAAGCGCCAATACTTTTATGGAAGGATAATGCCGTTTTAAATACAGGGTTGTCTCATAGCCATCCATGACCCGCATGTTAATATCGATCAGCGCAATTTGCGGCTCCGGATGATTGATTAATTTGTCTAAGAAAAGCTGCCCGTTACAAGCTTCAAACAAAACGGTATAATCCAGTGCTGTTAACAGGCTGGCCAGGCCATGGCGGTAATGCACATGATGATCGGCTAAAGCAATGCTTGCTTTCATAAAAGGGGTTTTGATATGGTTATTTTGGTCATTGCCATACCAAAATAGGCACAAACATTTACCCTGCATACCGTGTTTACACGCTAATTTTTTCAAACAGGTCATAGCCGGAACTGGCAAGGGATCATAGCTTTTCTACCTGCTTTATTTGTTCAACACCATCTGAGGTGTATTTCAGAATTACATAACCTGTACGGTTTTCTAAAATGGCCTGGTTTGCAACCGTACCATGAGCTGTTATTTCTATGGCATTGAACAACTTGTAGGAAGGATAATTTTTTGTTATGGATTGCATAAAAGCCTTGGGTAAATCTTCAATTGTACAATCGGTAATAAGATAGTTCAGTTGTCCTTTCAGGTTAAAACTGGCTTTTGCGTGGCGGTCATCATTTAAAAAAGAAACCCAGTAATGATCAGCGCCGGCGATCCATTGCTGGCTGCTGGCATTGGGGAATAAGGAAGAAAACTTTGCGGTAATAACCGGGTTGGTTTCAACACCCGTTTTCAGTTGATTGTCTGCCTTAACATGGAAAGTTTTATGGGCGCCGGATGGCTGGCTAACAGCGATAGCATTTTTTTCCTGCGCAGCAGTATGCATGAATAACGCGGTGGTAAACAGCATGGATGTGGCGATAATTTTGGCTGAATGTTTCATTTCTGGTTGGTTTAGTACATTAAAAAGACTGAGACCTTTTATGGACTATAAATATATCCTGTGAGCCACCCCTTTAGCTGTAAGGATCGGTTCAAAAGCTGTCAATTTTGCGTCAAACTCAGCGCTTTGAAATGTATTCAGAAGGGGTTATGCCGAACCGTTCTTTAAAACATTGGCTGAAATAAGAAGGACTGCTGAAACCAACCTGGTATGCAACGGAGGATATATCCAGTCCTGAACAAATAAGCTGCGAACCTTTTTGCAAACGGTATTGCCTGATCAGTTCATTGGTAGAAATATCCAGCAGGGATTTTAATTTCCGGTTCAGGGTACTGCGGCTCATCGCCATGGCTTTACACAAATAATCAACGCCCAAACCGGCATCATCCAGTTTGGCATCCATCTCTTTGTAAAGGGCTACGAGGAAAGGGTCGGTGATTTCAGGTAACTGATCCGGTGGCGCTGTGCTGAGTAATTGTGCCTGCAACCATGCCCTTTGTTTTTGCTGCAGCTGCAAAATATTAGCCGTTCGCAGTGCAAGTTCCTGCAGGTTAAAGGGCTTGGTTATATAATCATCGGCCCCGGTTCCCAATCCTTTTAACCTTGCATCGTGCGCCGCTTTTGAAGTAAGCAGGATAAAACCAATATGACCGGTACGGTTATCTGTTTTGCAAAGGCGGCAAAGATCAAAACCGTCCATTCCGGGCATCATCACATCGCTGATCACAATATCTGGCAGCTCTTGTAAAATCATTTCCCAGGCCATGGATCCATCCGCCGCTTCTATCACCCGGTAATGCTTGCGCATCTCCTCCACTAAAAAAGATCGCAGTTCATCATTGTCTTCCGCCACCAATAGCAAAGGCAGATCCTTTTCAATATTGTTCCCGTTTTGCTTTTCGGTAATGGTGTTATGTGCCGGCTTCATCGTTTCTGTTGCCTGTAGTTTTTGCATGGGAACGCTAACCATAAAACAGGTTTCTTCGCCGGGCTTACTATCCAGTTCAATGGTGCCCTGCATCAGTTCAGTCAATTCCTTTACCAGGCTCAGGCCAATGCCCGTGCCACCGTAAGTACGTATAGCTGAATCGTCCACCTGGTAAAATCGGTCAAATATTTTTTGCTGCTGATCAGCTGGTATGCCCGGGCCGCTGTCTTTTACTGCAAGGTGTATAATATCGCCCTCTTTAGAAAAAAGGGATACGGAAACCGTTCCGTTCACGGGCGTAAATTTTAATGCATTACTCAACAGGTTTGTAACGATCTTATGCCATTTCTCAGCATCAAAAAGGAAAAATCCATCCACGGCATTTGCTGAAAAATCCAGTGCAATATTTTTTTCACTGGCTGCTAACGCAAATGATTGAACGCAGTCGGCCGTAAACAATTTCAGGTCTCCTGCAGCTGGTTTTAATTTGAGTTGCCCCTCGTTTAGTTTGGAAAAATCAAGAAACTCGTTGATCAGTCGCAGCAACTGTTTTGAATTTCGCTGTGCTGTTTTCACGGTGCTGATGGCTGCAGGGGAAAGGGAAGGATCCTGCTCCAGTTTTTCTAACGGCGAAATAATCAGGGTAAGGGGTGTTCGGAATTCATGGGTTATATTACTGAAAAACCGGTCCTTTAATTCATCCACTTCCCTTAAACGAAGGGCTTCCCTTTTTTCAAATGCCAGGTGCTGTGCTGTTTTTAATTGTGCTTCCCTGAACCTGAAATACCATCTGACCAATACAAAGGCCAGCAATGCATAAATGGCATAGGCCCACCAGGTGGCCCAAAACGGGGGGCGAATAAGGATTTCGATTTCCTTGATCGTCTCACTCCAGATCCCGTTATGATCTGATGCGTTAATGCGAAACGTATAACTTCCCGGCCTTAGCGCCGCATAAGAAGCCACATTTGAACTGCCGTTCTCTACCCAGTCATCATCGGCTCCTTTCAACTGGTAGCGGTATTTTATTTTTTGCGGTTGATTGTATAACAAGGCGGCAAATTCAAAGCGCAGGTTATTTTTATGATGGGGCAATTTAATCAGCGATACCATGCTCAATGGCTCTTTTACTATACTGTTAGCAATGCCCACACCCTGCGGCCGGTTATTGATCTGCAAACCGGTGAGCCGCACCGGCACTGGTATGTTTTCCGTTTGCAGAATAAAATCAGCCGGGTCAAAAATCGTATACCCGTCAAGCCCGCCAAAGGCAAGGCGCCCATCCGGAAAACTAAATTTATGTGCCCGGTTAAATTCATTGCCCGGCAGGCCATCTGTTTTTTCAAATGCGGTTACCTGCCCCGTTTTAGGATCAAACCTGAAAATACCTTTGTTGGTGCTGCACCATATTTTTCCTGTTTTGTCGGGCAGTATGCAATAGATGGTATTGTTTGGCAAACCATCATCTGTAGTATAAATGCGTTCTAATCCTTTTTGTACATCCCATAATATTAACCCACCGCCACGGGATCCTATCCAAAACTTGTTTTTATCAACCGGGTCTGCACAAATCTCGGTAAGTGTTTCCGGCATGATGCCATTAGATAATTTACCCGCAAACCTGTTTATCCGCTTAAGTCCATCGTATTGGAGCAGGCCGTGATTATATGTAGATAACCAGGTATATCCACCAATAAACCTGGCATCCGCTAATTGAATATTTTGCATGCTGTCACTAACCTTATTTAATAAAAACTTTTCTGGTACGGATGCTGCTGTATTCCAGCTATACCAGGCATGACCCAATTGATCATAAGCCCGGACCTTGTCTCCGGGCATAACCAGCAATGCACCATAAACAGTAGCATCGGGTACATTTGAAAAAAAGCGGAACCCCTGTTGGTTTAATTGGTAAATGGCATCCTGACCGAACCAGTTAGAACAAGTATATAGATTGCCTTTACTGTCCCTTGCCTGCCGGAAGAAATAGGAAGCTTCAGTGTGTGTCCAATGCGCAGGGATATCCGGTGGTTTAACACCTGCCTGCTCCATGATATCGCAAATAAAATTGCGATTGTATTGATAAGACTGAAAATGTAAAGCGTGAAGGTCAATTTTAAGCAGACCTTGCGCATCTACACTTACCCACAGCACATCAGAACGGTCTATAAAAAAGGCACTGACCGGTAAAGTTTTAATGCTGTTTTCCCATAATAATTTTACTGCTCCAAATTCATCAATCCTAAAAATCCGGCCATAATTTTCAAAATAAGCCAGCCCTTTTGAATCCACCTTAAGTCCTGAATATCCGGTAGCGGCAGCTGGTGATGGGGGAGGAGGAATTTTTAAAACACTGCTTGTTTTTTTCCTGATATCAATCAGAATAATTTTAGCATCCTCATCAACCAGTAAACGGTTCCCCGGCAAACAAACAATAGAAAATTTTTCACCAAAAATATCCACCTGGTTAGATGGTTTTTCTTTTTTCACCTGAGTGTTAAAAGCTATCCATTCAAATTTCTTTTGCGCTGTATCACTTACATGCACCCCGGTTTCACTCACCAGGTAAATTTTTCCTTCCTCCGATTCCACTATCGCACTGATGGTATCATGTTGTAATAATCCATTAGCGACAGAAGCATAGTGGATGTTACCTGTATTACTGTTTAGCCAGCCGGCACCTTTATCATCCTTCATCATAAAAAACCAGTTGGCGGTGTTGAAACCCACATGATAAGTATGCCAAAGTATATTTGGAATCTTGTCTAATTTATCCCGGCTTGTATTGCGTTTTATTTTAAAACTGCGCAGGTCAAAATCATCTGCCTGTGTGGGTCCGTAATAAATGGTAATAGTATTATTAACAAGCCGCCCCAGGCTTTGGATCGTATTAGCCGCAAGGCCAGAGCTGTCTTTGGGATTGTAACGGATTGTTTTGAAACCGCGGCCATCGTAACGGCAAAAACCATCCAGTGTGGACAGCCAGATAAAGCCATCCTCATCCTGCAATATGCCACTGATAAAACTTTGCGGCAAGCCGTCTTCCACGCTAAAATGTTGTTGGTTGGTAAACAGTCGTTGTTGTGCAAAGGCTGTTTGCACCGTAACTAAAAAAAATGAAAGCAGGATTAGTCTTAACACATAAACTGTTATAGTAATTGAAACAGAATACGGAAGTTAACTATAATAAGACGAATGAAAATCCTTCGCTGGAACTATATTGATGAAATAAATGGGCAGGAGGAGAAGGTACTATAAACTCCCTAAACCTTCTCAACTCCCTAAACTTTCTAAACCCTCTAAACCTTCTCAACTTTAACCTTATCCTTCACATTTACTATGCAATGTTCCGGCAGATAAATAAAAAAAGTAGATCCTTCTCCTGGCCTGCTTTCAGCTTTTATGAGCCCATCATGATTATGAACTATTTTTTTGCAGATGGCAAGACCTATGCCTGTTCCGGAATATTTATCTTTACTGTGCAGCCTCGTGAATAAATTAAATATTTCTTCTGAATATTCAGTATCAAATCCAATTCCATTATCTGCCACGCTTATCTTTAAAAAATTTTTCCCAGGGAAAATCCCTTTTATATCAATATCACTGCTGCTGATAATCCGGGATTCAATTTTTATTTTTGGTGCAACATCACTGCGTTTGTATTTAATGGCATTACTAAGCAGGTTTATAAATAATTGCTGGAACTGAAAATGTACAACCTTTACATCTGGTAACGGATCGACATTTAATTGAACATTACTTTCTTCCACATTATCAATCACAGAAGCTTTTACTTCCTCCATCAATGCATTCAAATCAACCAGCTGTACTTCTTTTGATTTTAAGGTATTTTGAGAAAAACTAAGCAGATCTGCTATAAGTTTTTGCATCCGTGATGCTGCTGATATGATTTTTCCGAAATGTTTTGCAATATTTGATGGAATTTCATCTGCATACGATTCGGTAATACGATTGCTGTAAGTATGTATTTTACGCAATGGCTCCTGCAGGTCATGGCTGGCTGCAAAATTAAAAGACTCCAGCTCCTGGTTTATCCTTTCTAATTCTACATTTTTATATTCCAGCATACTGGTTTTCTTTTGCAGTTCCAGTTGCGTATTTTTCTGCTGTGAAATATCCCTGATAAATGCAATGAATGCTTTTTTGCTATCCTGCGTGGTTTCTGAAACAGTAAGGGATATATAAAATAAATGCCCGTTCTTATTACAGGCTTCAAGTTCCAGTGTTTTATTAAGGACATGTTCTTCTCCTGTTTGAAGAAATCGTTTCATGCCGCTTTCATGTGCTTCTTTATGCTTTTCAGGTATTATCGTTTCTGTAATAGACCTGCCTATAACTTCATCAGCGGTCCATCCAAAAATTTCTTCTGCTTTGGGATTCCATAACCTGATAATGTTTTCAGCATTAATAACAATCACCCCATCAGGGGCGTTATTTATTAACTGTTTAAGATTTTCTTTCTTTTCTTTCAGATCCTTATTTAACAGGTATTCTTTTGTAATATCCTGGCAGGTTCCATTAATACCTGCCGGTAAATTATTTTCATCAGTAACAACTTCACCTTTCCCTTTGAGTATTTTTATCTTTCCATCAGGATTGATTATTTTTAAAATATAATCATCAGCTTTTCTGGTTTCAAGTGCCTGCTGTATCTCCTGCATTCTTTTTTCCCGATCGTCCGGATGAATTAATGATATGAATCTTTCAAAAGTGATTTGTTCGCTTTGTGGGACCAATCCATATATACGGTACATTTCGTCTGACCATACAATCTTATTATCAGCAATGTTCCAGCTCCAGTTACCTATATGTGTAAGGGCTTGAGCTTGCTTATGCAATTCTTCACTCTTTTGAAGACGTGCCAGTAATGTATGCTTCTTCGTTATATCCATTACCGTACCTTTCATATTTACCGGGGTCCCATCTTCAAAGCTCACATAACCCCTGGACCATATTCTTTTTTCATTGCCATTTTTCCGGTATGTGTATTCACAATCAAATAAACCGCTGTTTGTAAAGCTTTGGTCTATCGCGGTTTTTAATCGTGGTTTGTCTCCAGGGTGTACATGTTCAAAAAATGTTTCTAAACTTTGCTTATCCTCAAGATCAAATATGCTTACAGTGCCTGGTGTAAATTCAGATTGCCCGCCTTTTATATCCCAAAAAAAACTTCCCATTTCCGCCAGGTGCTGCGCTTCCAGTAATTCATTATAACGCAATTCAAGTTTCTGATTTATTCTGCTGATTTTTTCCTGCTGTATATTATTATAAGCATTGAATAAGGATGCCTCACTAAATGTTGTAAACCGGTCCACATCTTCCATTACCCGGCTAAAAACTTCAACATCGCTGGTATAGTGATCTAAAAAAAGCCGGAAAGCTTTTCGTCTGACAAAAGAAACAAGTGTAATATCATCTATCAGAATGTCATCCCGTTCCAGTATGGGCAGTTGGTTTTCAATAAAACTGGCAGAAGATTGTTGAACATATTCATCGATTTTATTTTCGCCAATCATTGAAAGTAAAAGGGAATTGGAGTCCATACCCATCTTCAGCAGATCATTATCAGTAAAAGATGAAAAATATCGAAGCATGGGAATATCTTCCTCCCTTGAAATTCTTAAAAGCTCGGTAACAAAAGCTTCCAAATGATTTTGCAACAAAAACATAGCATATTCCGGGAGGTAATTCAATATAAATTTTCCTTTAACTGCTATAGAATCATTCATGGATTTATATTATTTCGCTTTTTGTGAATTAATTGCGATCTATTGAAAGAACAAAATTATTCAGATTCGTATGGGCCCGCCATTGTTCAAAATCAATGGAAAACACTTTTTTAATTAGTGATATGGCTACTTTAAAGCTATTGGGTTTTTGAATGTAATAATTGGCTCCGATAGAATAAGTATCCTGTATGTCATCCTTTAAATTGGATGTTGAATAAATTACTACCGGTAATTTGTTTAACCGCTTATCTTTTTTTATTTCCTTTAGACATTGTTTACCACCCATGCCTGGCATATTAAGATCAAGGAAAAGGATATCTGGTAATGGAATATGGGTGTCTTTTAAAATTTGCATTAACTGATGGCAGTCTTCCACAGTTCTTACTTTTATTTTTGAACTTATCTGCGAAATAGCTTCTTCAAAAAGTTCCCTGTCATCACAGTCATCGTCGGCTAATAAAATCATTATACTGCCAGAACTGGCCTGGGTATTGTCTGTACTGGCAGTTACAGGATTAATTCCAATATTGATGCGCTCAATAATGCTGGAAAAAAAATTAAACTTTGAAAAATAATCATATTTGCAAACGCTTGAATGACTAAAACTGCAGGTCGGATATTCATTCATAGTAATAAATATTTTCTTAGGCATGTTTCGTGTTGGAAGATATAGGAAAATAATCATTTGTTTGCCAGGTGCCGGCCAATAATTATAACTTGAACCTTTATTTCCACTTTTTTATAACTGTTTACTTACAATTAAAAGATACATATGGACATTTGAACACCAGGTCTTCAATGGCACTGTGAAAATGATAAGCAATATTTACAAAGCATTCATTTATTTTTCTGCTAATTTCAGTACAGTTACAATGATTCATTAATTAGGGTTAATATATTTGCCTATAATTTTTTGTCAGAAAGTAGGTTTGCATATTGTATAGTAGGTGGCTATACAAAAAAAGAAGGAGCATGGTTAGCTCCTTCTTTTATTTATGGGTTCCTTCAGACATTTAAATATGATTGCTAATACAAAACAACTAATCTTTCATCATTGAAATGATTAAATCTATGCATTGGCGGGGTTCATCCAGCCACGGACAATGACCTGCATTTTCCACAATTTTAAATTGCATGTCCTTTATAGCTAATGCTTTTTGTTTGCCGGATTCGGGATGCTCAAAAACATCCTTATCACCCCATATAAACCTGACAGGCATTTTCAGTTTATACAATTCATCACCGATATATAGATCCTTTCTCCATCCTTTTACAGTAAGGACATTTCCAGTATGAAGATGTAATATGTTTTAGTATTCATTCCATCAATGGAAGTTTAGCCAGGATTTTCTTACGTATAATCAGGGCAATAACTTTATTGTGCATTTTTAATATAATTAGGCGATTGGCATTCCTGCCAATACTCTACAATTTTTATAAGCATACTTTTTAGTTGGTCATAGCTATGGGGTTTAATAAAGAATCCTTGAATTGATCTTGAATAGGCATCTACAACATGCTTTTGCTCAGCGCTGGTCGTAAAAAATAGGTATGGGATAGATTTTAATCTTAAATCCTCATTATTATGAACTTTTTCTCGCAATTCAATGCCGTTTAATTTGGGCATATTGATGTCAGAAAGAACAAGGAACGGTTCTGTATCTGTGTCAATTAAATAATCTAAGGCCTGTTGACTATCACCAAAGAAAACAATCTGGTTAGTATAATTAAGTTCATTAAAGATCTCAGATAATATATCTTGATCATCCGTATCATCTTCAATAATGATAATTGGCCCACTCTTATTCATTCTTCTATTTTAAAGTATTATTTAATTATTTCGGAGCAACCAATTCTTGCATTTCCTTTACAATACAATCCCTGGGTTTAAAGAACGATTTTTATTTTACATTTTCAATTTAACTCAATTTATGTCTTAAGTTGTTGGGTTCTGAACCTTTCGTCATCAAGTATCTTCAATATCCATGAAATACGCTCGGCCAGTGCAGTCATTTCAAATTGGTAATAAGCATTAATCAATTTTTGAATTAATCTTTCTGATAACAGCCAGTTTCTGAAAAGCTGAATGTTCCGGGTACTTTTTTCATTTCCTCTTATATATCCTTTTGAAAACAAGTAGTAGTTTTCTTCATAAATATAATTTGTAAGCATTTTGATACTGCCAAATGAATTGTTTACCTGCCAAATTTCAGTCAGTTCATTAAAGTTTGGATAAAAATGAGCCAGCGCATTAAAGTAAGCTGTAAATTCTTTTTCAGCTTTCTTACTGTTGTCAAAAAGTATATTTTCCCATAGCGCTAAACTAAAATTTTTAACTGCATCTTGTTCAATGGAACGCCATTCATGCCATTGTGCAGCCTCAAGTTTTTGGTATAAAATCCAAATGTCATATGGTGTATTATATAATGCGATCAATTCAAATAATCGTGGTAAAAAATGTTTCAGATCGTTTATATCACCCGATGTAGTTATTGCCTTACCTGAAAATAATTTCAATTCTTCACCCGTCAATTGCTGAAGCGGTTTTGAATATAATACAGTATTCCATTTATCCAAATGCTCATACAAAGGACTGCCTTCCAAACTGGGGTTACCAGGATATTTTGAGAACGTGACATAGAGATTTTCGATTGATAGTTTAAGTTTGTCGGTCATTATATACTATAAAGAACGGTTTGTTTAATTACCTGAAAGTATTGGTTGCTTTCTTTTTTATATTGCGTTTCCGGCAAACAAAATATTAATTTCTGGCTGAATTAACTATTTCGCTCTCCAAGCATACAATGGGCGCCAAATTTTACCCGGTCATTGCGTTCGGTCCGGCAATTGACAAAGCCTGCTTTGCGGAATGCCGCTTCCAGATCAGTAAGCTCGTGCAGATAAAACCCTTCTGTTGCCACCGGTTTAAATTCCATAAAATTTTCCCTGACAGGAAAGGTTACTGCAGCTCGTCCCTTAGGTTTGAGAACACGGAACATTTCTTTAAATACGGCTCCCGGATCTTCAATTACATATGCCGTTGCAACTGTACATGCCTTGTCAAACACCTTATCTTTAAAAGGAAGTGCGTTACCAGGAGCCTGGTGCAATCTCACTTTGCCCTCCGAAATTGCCTTTGCATTTTTCTTGGATGCCATTTCGATGGCGGTCTTTGATACTTCAACTCCCGTAACAGACCCTTTGTTTGCTTGTTGTAATAGTAATTTAATATTCGCACCATTTCCGAAGCCTATTTCAATAATTTGGTCTTCCTGCTGAATGTCCAGGAGGTCGGCAGTCCACCGTGCATGGGCAATGGTTTTTGGTGTCATCCATGCAAATAAAACCTTGCCGAAAAAACCCTTCGGGAATTGCATTTGCTTGCCAATTACTTTAAATAGTTTCATCTTATGATCAGTTTGTTTTTAAACGTAGTGATTTTTTAAGCTGCAGTATAAGTGGAACAGCTTTTGTCAGTCTGCATAGCAGCAAATCTATGGAAGCAGCAGATTAGGCTTTGCTAAGAAAACATGATCATAGTCGTTGTGTCAAATAAGTCTTTCTGGCAATGATAATTCAAAGCTAAAATATTTTTAGAGTTGCAGCATTTAAAATCTGCTAAATTGATTGTCTGTTAAGTTGCCATGGTGCGTGTATATACTCAGCCTTTTGTTTTATTTGATATGTAGCTCCGTTAAGGGTAGATATTAACACTGCTTTTAAATGACTTAAAATTTAACTTTAGAAATGATGTCATCGAATAGTTACGTTCTGTAACTTGATATGCTCAATCAGTCACCTGCTTAAAAATGAAAAAATCAATACGAATAATCTTACTGGAAGACAATAAGGAAGATGCCATGATCATGCAGCGGTTGCTATTAAAAGAGTTAGGAGCATGTGAATTCAAACTGGCTACTAATAAGAAAACGTTTATTTCAGCTATTGAAGAATTTAACGCAGATG
>CAMPGG010000070.1 GCA_946885335.1 uncultured Chitinophagaceae bacterium | reverse complement strand
GACCAGTTGAATTCATTTGGATCAGAGGTAACAAGGGTGGCTCGTGAGGTTGGATCAGAAGGAAAGTTAGGCGGACAGGCTGATGTACCGGGTGTGGGTGGAACATGGAAAGATCTGACGGATAGTGTAAATAAAATGGCGAGTAACCTGACGGCACAGGTAAGAAATATTGCAGAAGTAACTACGGCCGTTGCGAATGGTGACTTATCACGCAAAATTGCTGTGGATGTAAAAGGTGAAATTCTTGAATTAAAAAATACCATCAATACGATGGTGGACCAGTTACGCGGATTCGCATCCGAAGTAACCCGTGTGGCAAGAGAGGTTGGTACAGATGGTAAACTTGGTGGCCAGGCAAATGTACCGGGCGTTGCAGGAACATGGAAAGATTTGACCGATTCCGTAAATCAAATGGCCGGCAACCTGACAGACCAGGTAAGAAATATTGCGGAAGTTGCTATCGCTGTTGCAAATGGCGATATGAGTAAAAAAATTACGGTTGATGTTCGGGGTGAGATCCTGCAATTGAAAGAAACACTGAACACGATGGTGGACCAGTTAAGGGCTTTTGCATCGGAGGTTACCCGTGTGGCACGTGAGGTGGGTACGGATGGAAAGTTAGGCGGTTATGCATTTGTACCCGGTGTTGCAGGCACCTGGAAAGATTTAACGGATTCTGTAAACCAGATGACAGGTAACCTGACAGCGCAGGTACGAAACATTGCTGAAGTAACAAAAGCGGTGGCGAGTGGTGACTTGTCAAAAACAGTAGCCATTGACGTTAAAGGTGAGATTCTTGATCTGAAGAACACGATCAACACGATGGTGGAACAGTTGAATTCATTTGCATTTGAGGTAACCCGCGTGGCTCGTGAAGTGGGAACAGAAGGTATGCTGGGTGGACAGGCAGAAGTAAAAGGTGTTGGTGGTACCTGGAAGGATCTGACAGATAGTGTGAACATGATGGCATCCAATCTTACCAGCCAGGTAAGGGGCATTGCAAAAGTTGTGACTTCTGTTGCGGAAGGTAACCTGAGACAAAAACTTTCTATCGATGCAAAAGGAGAAGTGGCGCAACTAACGGAGACCATCAACGAAATGATCAATACCCTGGCATTGTTTGCAGACCAGGTAACTACCGTGGCCCGTGAAGTGGGTGTGGAAGGAAGATTGGGCGGACAGGCCAGTGTACCGGGTGCTTCCGGTATCTGGAAAAACCTGACAGATAATGTGAACCAGCTTGCACAAAATCTAACTACGCAGGTACGTTCAATTTCCGAGGTAGCATCTGCCGTAACCAAGGGTGACCTGACACAAAATATCCGGGTTGATGCAAAAGGTGAAGTAGAATCACTGAAAGATACCATCAACCAGATGATCACCAATCTTCGGGAAACTACAAGAAGAAACCAGGAGCAGGACTGGTTAAAATCGAACCTTGCCAAATTCACACAAATGCTGCAAGGACAAAAAGACCTGAATACGGTAACAAAGCGCATACTCTCAGAATTGGCACAAGTAATCAGGGCACATTATGGCGCCTTTTATATCCTGGAGCAGGATGAACACATGAAAGAGGCTAAACTGGTTTTATGCGCCGCTTACGCTTACAAATCTGAAAAAAATATTCCTAAAGAATTTGCACTTGGAGAAGGGCTTGTAGGTCAGTGCGCCATTGAAAAAGAGCGTATCATGCTGACCAATGTGCCGGGAGATTATTTGCGTATCAATTCAGGATTGGGCAGATCAAAACCAACCAACCTGATCATCCTCCCTGTATTATTTGAAAATGATGTAAAAGCGGTCATTGAGCTGGCGTCATTGGATGAATTCACGGAAACACACTTTGACTTTTTAAACCGATTAACTGAAAGTATCGGTATCGTACTAAATACCATTGAAACCAATACACGAACTGAAGAACTGCTGACACAATCACAATCACTGGCAGGTGAATTAAAAATTCAACAGGAAGAATTAAAACGCACCAATGATGAATTGCAGGATAAGGCTTTGTTGCTGGTAAAACAAAAAAACGAAGTGGAAGCCAAAAACAAAGAAGTGGAAGAAGCCCGCAGATCGCTTGAAGAAAAAGCGGAACAGCTTACACTAACGTCAAAGTATAAGTCGGAATTTTTGGCCAACATGTCGCATGAGTTAAGAACGCCATTAAACAGTTTACTGATACTTGCGCAGCAACTTTATGAAAACGGGGAAGGAAATCTGAATGAAAAGCAAGTGCGTTATGCAAAAACGATCCATTCATGCGGTGATGACCTGATACAACTGATCAATGATATCCTGGATCTTTCTAAAATCGAATCCGGTTTTATTTCAGCCAATATCGGGTCTGTCCGATTTGCAGATATCGCATCGTTTGTTGAAACTACTTTTAAACCCATTGCTGATGCAAGACATTTGCGATTCACCATTGAAACGGATACCCATTTACCACAATCACTTGATACAGATATTCAACGCCTGAACCAGATTCTTAAAAATCTGTTATCCAACTCCTTTAAGTTTACAGAAAAAGGTGAGGTGCGCTTACATATTTATGAAGCGAAAAAAACCTGGAAATCAGATCTCCCTACCCTTTCGAACGCAAAGAATGTTGTGGCATTTGCTATCAGCGATACCGGGATTGGAATTCCCCAGGAAAAACAGAACATCATATTTGAAGCATTTCAGCAGGCAGAAGGCAGTACCAGCCGCAAATACGGCGGAACAGGTTTAGGACTTTCGATTAGTCGTGGATTAGCAGAATTACTTGGAGGAACAATTGAACTGGAAAGTAATCTGTCACAGGGTAGTACATTTATTTTATATCTCCCCATTGAAAATACGACTGGCTTAACATCTATTGAAAGTTCTACCGTGCAAAACTTACAGGCATCTCAATCATTAGCCTTACCGCAAAATGATAACATGTCAAATTCCATCCGCCTGGTAAGTGATGGTCTTGAAAGTCGCAACCTGAACATCGTTAATGAAATGATCAATGAAGCTGGCGACGACCGGAACAATATTCAACCCAATGATTTAGTGATTTTGGTGGTGGAAGATGATCTGCGTTTTGGAAAAATCATCCTTGATAAAGCACATGAAAAAGGATTGAAGGTAGTCATTGCCGTTAGTTATATTGAAGTGTTTGATTTTATTAACCGGTATAACCCGATTTCAATTACACTTGATGTAAAATTACCGGATACAAGTGGCTGGAAGGTGTTAGAAATGCTGAGGAATGATTTAAAATACCGGCATATTCCTGTTCATTTGATCTCAGGTGAAGAAAATAAAGCGCTTGCATTGAAACGCGGTGCACGAAGCTTTACATTGAAGCCATTGGATAATGATGTACTGGAAGAATTGTTTGATGAAATTATCTCTTACCATAATAAAACAGTTAAAAATGTATTAGTCATCGAAGACAATGAGATAGATTCATCCCAAATACTTAAAGTATTAAGGAATGAAACCATCAAACCCACATTAGCAACTACGGCAAAAAAAGCTTTGAAACTAATTGAAACAAAAGATTTTGATTGTATCATCCTTGATTATACTCTGCCGGATATGTCAGGCACCCAATTAGTTAGTAAAGTGGCTGAAGTAAAAAATAAAATAACGCCGCTGATCATTTATTCAGCTAAAGATTTCAATAAAGAGGAACTAAGAACCGTTAATAATCATTCCAACGCGGTGCTTTTAAAAGATGTGAATTCGCTGGAGCATTTGTTGGAAGAAACAGTTCTTAATCTGCATATTGATCACCAGTTACTTGAACCGGATAAAAGAAAGGTCATTGAAAATATCAGGATGAAAGAAGATATCCTGGCCGGTAAAAATATTTTAGTGGTTGATGATGATGTAAGAAACCTGTTTGCACTAACTACCGTTTTTGAAAGATATAATGTGAATGTAATTACCGCGGAAAGTGGAAAAGAGGCCATTTCTATCATCAATGAAGACAATCCGAAAATTGATATGGTACTCATGGATATCATGATGCCTGAAATGGATGGTTATGAAACTACCCAAAAAATTAGGAGGGAACACAAAAACAGCACATTGCCTATTATTGCGGTTACGGCAAAAGCAATGAAAGGTGACCGGCAGAAATGCATAGAGGCAGGCGCTTCTGACTATATTACAAAACCATTAAAAATTGACCAGCTATTATCCCTGATGCGGGTATGGTTTTATAAATAAAGAAATAACATGCAGCAGAAGATACTTTTAGTAGATGACAGGGAGGATAACTTATTATCAATAGAAACGATCCTGGAGACGGATGGATATCAATTGGTAAAAGCCAACTCCGGCAGGCAGGCGCTGAAAATATTATTAAAAGAATTTGATTTTGCACTCATCCTGATGGATGTGAAAATGCCAAACCTGAATGGGTTTGAAACGGCTTCTCTTATTTATGAGCGGGAAAAACTAAAACATATACCGATAATTTTTATCACCGCTAATAATTACGGTGATGAGAATATTTTTAAAGGTTATAAAGCTGGGGCTGTAGATTATATTTATAAACCTATTAATCCAGATTTATTAAGAGCTAAAGTTTCTGTCTTTATCGAATTATACAAAAAAAATCACCAGTTGCTTGCCCAGGAAAAGAAACTGATAGCCATAAATAAAAATCTTGAAAACGAAATAAGAGAAAGAAAGATATCGGAACAAAAAATTCATAACCTGAATAGTCAACTGCTGGAAAATATTGCGCAGTTAGAAGAAGCCAATAAAGAGCTGGATCGTTTTGCATTTATGGCCTCGCATGATTTACAGGAGCCGCTGCGAAAGATCAGAACGTTTAGTGATCTTTTATATATACGCTATAATAACAACCTGGATGAAAATGGCAAAATGCATATTCACCGGATAAAAACTGCCGCAGAAAGAATGCAATTACTAATCCAGGATATTCTTACATTTTCAAAAATGTCGCTGGATAAAATAGAATATGTAGACAGTGACCTGAACATCATTATCAAAGAAGTACTCGCTGACTTACAGGAAACAGCTCAAAAAGAAGATGCAACCATTACGATAGGTTCCCTCCCAACCTTACCTGTAAATCCGGTGTTAATAAGACCTTTATTTTCAAACCTGATTTCAAATGCAATTAAATATCGCAGGCCCGATGTAAAACCAGTTATCAATATTTTTACGGAGAATGAGGTGGATGAAGAACAAAAAAATGGGATTAATACCAATAAAAAATATTGCCGCATTTATGTGCAGGATAATGGTATAGGGTTTGATCAAAAATATGCTGAACAAATATTCGGCATGTTCCAACGCTTACATTCGAATAAGGAAATTGAAGGAACCGGCATTGGACTGGCATTATGCAAAAAAATAGTTGATGAGCATAAAGGTTTCATTTCTGCCCGGGGAGAAATCAATAAGGGTTCTACATTCGTTGTTTCCCTGCCTGTTTTACAAATGGAAGAACTGCCGCAGGGCATTCAAACATCCATCATCCAAAATAATTAGATTATTATTTATTTACCGCAATTTGATCAACTTCCGGTAGGCTGCCAGTTTCCGGTCTTTTGCTTCCAACTCCGTAATAAGGAAATCTGCATCCTCAACGGATGTTAATTTCATTTGAAGTCTTTTATCCATATTCTCCGCAATAGACAGGATGATTTTTTTATCCGCAACTTTCAGTATGCTCTTTTTAACCTGCGCAACTTCCCAGTCGTCTTCGGTAATGCCATATTTTACAGAAATTCCGTTTGCACTGATCAAACTTAAATCTGCTTTTATTTCATTCAGCTGGCTGATAACCGGGCTGCCTGTACATATATATGAACCTGGTGTCACCCTTCCGCCCAGGAGTATAACGTTTATCTTTGAACGCTGTGCAACTTCCAGTGCTACCAATGGACTTACGGTAAAAATTGTTCCTTTTAAATCTTTTGGAATAATCCTGGCTAGTTCCAGGATAATTGTTCCACCACCCCAAATCATTATCATCCCATCATTAATCAGTTCCAACGCTTTCCGGGCAATGATCTTTTTTTCATTCTTTGCATACACTTTTGGTTGCTGATAAGGAACATGGAATGTTTTTGAAATAGCACCACCATGTACTTTAATAATATGACCGTTTAATTCCAGTTGATGAAGATCTCTCCTGACTGTATCCAAAGACACTTTTAATAAGCTGCAAAGTTCTGTTGTAGTTACTTTTTTATGCTGACTTACCTGGTTTAGAATTACCTGTTGTCTTTCTTGTTGCAACATTTTTCCCTGCTTAATGAATATTCAATGAAAGATAATGCAATCTATTTTTATTTTGCGTTTTCATGCTTTAATAATACCTTGAATCAGAAAATAAAGCAAAATAACGCATCCCTCTAACATCGATTGCTTATGTATTATTTACTCAAGTTTTTATCCTGCATATATTTATTGAATGTCATCAATCCCACCCATGCACAAACAAATCAAAAAGCCTGGATCAGGATAAATCAATTGGGATATACACCGGCAGGGATCAAAGTAGCAGTATGGTGCAGCAAGGAAAACATGAGCATCCAAAATTTTGAATTAATAAATGCAGACTCCAAAGAAATAGTTTACAGTTCCAATGCAGGGAAAGCGTTTGGTTCCTATGGTCCTTTTCAGCAATCATACAGGCTAAATTTTTCCGGTTTTACAAAACCCGGAAAGTATTATTTACAGGCAGCTGGCACAAGATCACCCGAATTTGAAATTGGCGAACAAGTATACAAAGGCACTGCGGATTTTTGCCTTCGATACATGCGCCAGCAGCGATGCGGATACAATCCTTATTTACAGGATAGTTGTCATACCGAGGATGGATATACGCTTTATGGTCCCATGAAGGACAGTACTTATATTAATGTTGTAGGTGGCTGGCATGATGCAAGCGATTACCTTCAATATGTTACCACTTCGGCAAATGCCACTTATCATTTGCTAATGGCATACAGAGATTATCCCGATGTATTTTCTGATGAAAAAAATGCGGCAGGAACAGATGGCAGTAACGGAATTGCAGATGTTATGGATGAAGCCCGCTGGGGACTTGAATGGTTAATAAGGATGCATCCGAAAGCGGATTGGATGTTTAACCAGATTGCTGATGACCGCGATCATATTTCTATGAGGATACCCCGTTTAGATTCACAATATGGCCGTGGATACCAAAGACCGGTATACTTTGTAAGTGGTGAACCGCAGCAGCGGGGAAAATTTATGAATAATACCACGGGGACTTCTTCAACCGCGGCCAAATTTTCCAGTGCATTTTCCCTGGGTTCACAGTTGTATAAAAAAATGGATAAAGATTTCAGCAAAATGCTTTTTGCAAAATCATCTACCGCTTATGCATTTTCTTTACGAAAGCCGGGCGTTACCCAGACAGCCTCGGTAAAATCTCCCTATATATATGCAGAAGACAATTGGGTTGATGATATGGAACTTGCGGAAGCTGCCCGGGCGGCCTTGTTGCAGAATTTAGGGACAAAAAAATGGAAAACCTGGACTAAACAAAACAAACTCCCTGTTGCTGATCTCACAAAAGAAAATATTTTAAATAACGCATTTGAATATGCGCAAAAAGAACCGCTTACTCCCTGGCTTGGAGATGATACTGCAAAACATTACCAATGGTACCCGTTTATTAATGTTGGTCATTATGAATTACTGAAACAGGCTGAAGGTGATCAACAAAAAAAGGTATTGTCTTATTATAAAAAAGGAATTGAAGCAGTTTGGGAAATAGCTAAATCCAATGCATTTTATCGTGGCATTCCCTATATCTGGTGCAGTAACAACCTCACCACTTCATTTGCCATCCAGGCAAACTGGTATAAACAGTTCACCAATGATGATCAATTTGAAGAGTTGGAACAGGCAAATATCGACTGGTTATTTGGATGTAATCCCTGGGGCACATCCATGGTTTATGGTTTGCCAGCCTGGGGAGATACCCCTGTAGATCCCCACTCTGCTTTCACTCATTTGAAAAATTATCCTATCGATGGCGGTTTAGTGGATGGACCTGTTTATGGTTCCATTTACAATAACCTAATCGGCATAAGGTTGTATAACCCCGATGAATATGCGGAATTTCAAAGTGACCTGGTAGTTTACCATGATGATTATGGCGACTATTCAACCAATGAACCAACAATGGATGGAACTGCATCGCTTATTTACCTGCTTGCGACAAAAGAGGCAGAATCAAAAAAATTATCAGTGCAGAAGAATAAAAAGTAGAATTCAGTTTAACTTCTTTCTTATAATTAAAACAAATGTCAATATTAGCTATTGATCTGGGTGGAACAAAACTGGCTGCTGCAGTATTTACCGATTTGGGCGATATGCTTTCTGAAGAAACAGTGCTTTTAGGATCAAGGACAGGAAATGCCGTGGGAGAATTAATCGCTAATCAAACAAAAAAATTTATTGAAGTAAGTAAAAAAAACGCTGATCCGGTTCAAGCTATAGGTATATCTGTTCCAGGGATAAGTCGTGAACAAACCGGCACAGTGTGGGCGCCTAATATTCCCGGTTGGGAAGATTATCCTTTACTGCAGGAAATCCGGAACAATACAGAAAATTTACCAGTAATTATATCGGGTGACCGTAACTGTTATATTGCCGGTGAACATTGGAAAGGCAATGCCCAGTATTGCAACAATGCCATTTATATAGCAGTGGGAACCGGGATCGGGGCAGGAATACTTGCAGAGGGTAAAGTTTTGAATGGAGCGAATAATGTGGCAGGTGCCATTGGATGGATGGTGCTGGAAAGGCATTTTATAACAGATGACCATTCTTCCGGATGTTTTGAAAGTATGGCTTCGGGTACAGGCATTGTATCATCTGCCAAAAAAATTCTTGAAAAGAAAACAGCATATGCAGGCGTTTTAAAAAATATACCCGCTTCACAAATAACGGCACATGATCTCTTTAGCGCATATGCAAATAAGGATGAAATAGCTATTGAAGTTTTTAATCATTGTATTGAATTATGGGGAATGGCTACAGCAAATCTTATCAGCATTTTTAATCCTGAAAAAATAATTTTTGGCGGGGGCATTTTTGGGCCGGCCATTCAATTTATCCCGGCTATTGAACAGGAAGCCAGGAAATGGGCCCAGCCAATAAGTATGCAACAGGTTTCAATTGAAGCGACTGCTTTGGGCAATCATGCGGGATTGTATGGTGCAGCATGGCAGGCATTACACCACATCAGGCAAAAGGATTTGTATGTATAAAAAAAACCTGGTTTTTATTTCAGCCTGCCTGGGTATGTTAATATTCGGTATCAGTTTAATTACATTGGGTTCAATTGCAATCAACCTGCAACAAAAATTTAACCTGGATGCCATAGCATCGGGAACATTATTTTCCATCTTACCCATTGGCATACTTACAGGTTCTGTCTTTTTTGGTCCCATTTGCGATCGATACGGATATAAAATACTGCTTGCACTTGCATGCGTCGCCATGTTTGCCGGTTTCCAGGGAATAGCTTACACATCTGCGTTAGGTTTGCTGAAGCTTAGTATTTATTTGGTTGGCGTTGGCGGCGGTGTTATCAATGGGGCAACCAATGCTGTTGTCGCTGATATCAGTGAAAAAAATAAGGGTGCCAACTTAAGCATACTCGGTGTATTCTTTGGCATTGGTGCTTTGGGTATGCCCTTATTATTAGGTGCTTTGGCGGGAAAGCTTCTACCCTTCCAGGTAATTGCCTTGGTAGGCTGGTTAACGCTTGCCATTTGCGCATTATATGTTTTAACCAGGTTTCCTCCCGCTAAACAACAAGCAGGCGGTACAGGAAGAAAATGGAATATGCTATTAACGCCATTCTTAGTATTGGTTGCATTTTTCCTTTTTTGTCAAAGCAGCCTTGAAGCGATTATAAATAATTGGACAACTACTTATTTAACGCAGCGCTCAGATTTTACAGAAAGTTTTGCATTGTATGCTCTATCACTACACATAGTTGGAATGATCGGCATGCGGTTGCTTATCGGAACAGTTTTCAGGCAGGTGTCCAATATCAATTTAATGTGGAGCTGTTTAGGTTTGTTATTTTTAGGAATCATCCTGATGCAGTTTGGAACCGGATCTACCATAATAATCAGCGGCCTTGTACTATCAGGAGCTGGTCTCGCTGGCGGTTTTCCAATTATGCTGGGTTTTGTAGGAGAAAGATTCAAAGAATTATCAGGCACTGCATTCAGTTTTGTATTTACTATAGCCCTGGTCGGCAATATGCTTATCAATTACATTATGGGACTGGTGGTACATGCTTATGGCGTAAGCCATCTTACAACAGTTAGTTTTACAATGATCATGGTTATGACAATCCTGTGTTATTTCATTTTCAAAATAATAAATAATAAAACCATAAAAATTAAAAAACATGTTAGCAAAGCAATGGCTGAATAATGCCCGGAATGTAATGACACAAATAGAAGATACGCAAATGGATAATATACGCCAGGCAGCAGAAGTTATGGCGGAAAGTATAGAAGCCGGGCGTTGGGTGCATACTTTCGGCTGCGGGCATGCCACAATACCCATTGAAGAAATGTATCCTCGTATTGGTGGTTTTGTTGGTTTTCATCCCATGGTGGAATTACCACTTACCTTTTTTACACGCATAACCGGTGAAATGGGTGTACATCAATTTGTATTTCTTGAAAGAGTGGAAGGTTATGGTGTGGAGATCATGAAAGGATACAATTTCGACCCAAGAGATACCATGTGGGTTTTTTCACATTCAGGCATCAACAATGTAAATATTGATGTTGCACTGGAAGCTAAAAAGAAAGGCATGAAAGTGATTGCTTTCGGCTCTGCTGCAGCTGCTAAAGGAAAGCAAACGAGGCATTCGAGTGGCAAAACCATTTTTGATATTGCGGATATCGTTGTTGATTCCTGCGCACCCATTGAAGATGCAAGTGTGCCTGTTAAAAATCACCAGGATAAATTAGGTCCGGTATCCACAATGGCATTTATTACCTGTGTATGGATGACCGTTATGACCGTTGCTGAAATTTTAGTTGATAAAGGATTTAAACTGCATATACACCCATCTCATAATGTACCCGGCGATACAGGCGCCAAGGAAAGACTGGAAGAAGCATTGGCAACTTATAAAGAAAGAATTGCCGGTGTTTAATTATTATTGTTGAATTACCAGTATTATCGTTTACTATTTTAAAAACTGAAGTATGTTAACTGCATTTACAAATGCAAGAATATTTACAGGAGAAGAAGAATTGAATGATCTTTCATTGTTGATAAAAAATGATAAGATCCTGGATTTTGTTCCACCTGGTTCCATTCCACCCGGTGCACAAATTATTAATTGCAAAGATTTAATCATTGCGCCGGGTTTAATTGATCTTCAAATTTATGGAGGAGGCGGTTACCTGTTTTCTAACAAACCTTCTGCAGAGGCGTTGCATGCATTGACTGAGGCAATTATTAATTCAGGCACAACAGGATTTATGATCACGTTGGCAACCAATTCAAAAGAAATTTTCAGCCAGGCTATCCAGGTTGTTAAAGAAAATCCTCATCCTGCCCTACTGGGAATTCATTTTGAAGGGCCATGGCTAAATCCCATAAAAAAAGGAGCTCACATTGAAAAATTTATCAAAAAGCCAACGTTAAGGGATGTACAGGAATTAATTGATGAAGCCGGTGATGTTTTAAAAATGGTAACGCTGGCCCCGGAAATAACAGGGCATGAAATCATCCGGTTATTGCGTAAACACAACATCATTGTTTCTGCGGGACATAGCAATGCCACATTTGATGAAGCCGTGCATGGTTATGAAGCCGGGGTACAAACAGCAACTCACCTGTTCAATGCAATGTCACCTATGCATCACCGTGATACCGGTTTACCAGGTGCAACTTTTTTATCGGATCATGCAATGGCAAGCATCATTGCAGATGGCATTCATGTTGATTTTGAAACGCTTAAAATCAGCAAAAGAATAATGCAGGACAGGTTATTCCTGATCACGGATGCTGTAGAAGAAGTCCTTTCAGGCGCCTATGTTCATGTAAAACAAAAAGACAGGTATACCCTGCCTGATGGAACACTATCAGGATCACAACTAACTATGTTACAGGCGGTTAATAACTGTATTCAATATGCGGAAATACCCCAGGCAGAAGCATTTCGTATGGCAACAGCCTACCCTGCCCGTTTATTGAATGATTCAGAACGTGGTATACTCTCCCCCGGCAGAAGGGCCGACTTTATTGTATTAGACAATAAATTAACATTACTGGATGTTTATCTCCAGGGAAACAATCAAAAAAAGGTTTCCTAAACAACCTTTAACAGATTATTTGCCATTTAAGTTGTTACCTAACAGCCTAAACTGCATCTAATAAGTAAGAAAACAAATTATATCATGAACAAAAATTCTACATATAAAGAAATCTTGCTCTTCACCGGAACTCACTTTTCTTCCAAACAATACAGCGAAAAAAATGGTGAAGAAACCGGTAAACAATTTAATGAACGTGAACAGTTAAAAGAAGCTTGCTGGAATGGGTTGATGCCCGAGCTGCTTCCGGAAGCATTTAATAAACATGAAGATACCCGTAACATGTTTGTTTGGGAAGTAAGGGAAGAAGATTCTTTTATTGGCCTGGAAATGGGTGATGCACCTGGATCAATTGACCGTTTTGAATCCATCGATCCGTACCGTTTCTATTCATCACTCCATATGAATTAAAATAATCTCCAGTAAAAACAATATATAAAGCTGCCGGGTTTTCCGGCAGCTTTTTTATTTTATACATCGTGAATGGCTGACACTAATAATCTTAATACACAATTAAAACCCTTTAATCCATTATGCAACAACTTCTTCTTTTTGTATTATCTTTTCGTGTGTACGTACAAG